>JALONS010000072.1 GCA_025454855.1 Arcicella sp. | reverse complement strand
CATTGTCATGTTGGTTTCAGTATTATTTGCTTCTTCTGTAAACGCCCAGCGTATGAAGTTTCATCGTATTCAAGCTGAAATCGAACCGCAAAAATTAGAGTTACTATTCAATTCTGGACTGGAAGTTGATCACTTCGGGTACGAAAACAAAAAGGATTTCACCGCCGAGTTATCCGATAGTGATTTGCAAATTTTGAAGAAAAATAAGGTCAAGTTTACCTATTTGGTGGAAGATTTAGAGAAAAACTTAACTAAATACAACCAAGACATTGATAGAAAAGCCAATAAAAACGCCAAAATGGCGGTGGCTACTCCTGCCAACTTTTCGTTGGGGTCTTACGCTGGACGTTGGGGTCTTACGCTGGATATTTCACATTTGCTGAATTACAAACCATTCTCGACCAAATGCGAACGCTTTATCCCAACTTAATCTCAGCCAAAAGTAGCATTGGTACAACCGTGGAAGGGCGTTCGGTATTCATGGTAAAAATCAGTGATAATCCAGATGCGGACGAAGCCGAACCCGAAATGTTTTTTAACGCCGTACACCATGCCCGTGAACCGATGAGTATGAGTCAATTGATTTTCTTTATGTGGCACATTTTAGAAAACTACAATACCGATAAAGATATTAGAACTTTGGTAAACAGCACTGAGCTTTATATTGTACCGTGTGTAAATCCTGACGGTTACGTTCATAATCAAACTACCAATCCATCGGGTGGTGGAATGTGGCGTAAAAATCGCAAAAATAACGGTAACGGTACGTTTGGAGTAGATATTAATAGAAACTATGGTTTTCAATGGGGTATCAATAATACAGGGTCGTCCCCTACCAGTAGCTCTGATACTTACCGAGGTCCTTCGGCTTTTTCAGAACCTGAAACCCAAATTATCAGAAACTTCTGTAACGCTCGCACGTTCACTTTATCTATGGATTTTCATGCATACGGCAATTATTGTATTCATCCGTATGGCTACTCAACCACCAACACAAATCCCGAGTTGAGCCTTTTTCAGCAAATGGGGTCATTTTTCGTTGCCGAAAATGGATTTATTTCTGGGAGTGCCGTACAAACAGTGAATTATACAGCAAACGGGGCTGGTGATGATTGGAAATACGGTGAACAAACTACGAAAGGGAAAATTTACAGTTTCACGCCCGAAATTGGACCCTCCGCCGAAGGTTTTTGGCCCGCTTCATCCCGAATTATTCCTCTTTGTAATACAACCATAGAAATGAACAAAAAAGCCATGAAAGTGGCAACCTTCTTTGCCAAAGCAACCCCCGTAGCCAATCAGACAGTAAGTTCTACTTCGGGAGCAGTGGCATATTCATTACAAAATTTTAGTGTAAAACCTGCTACTTATACGGTGTCTATCACGCCGCTTTCCAGTTATGTGACAGCTACTGGAGCGGCTAAAACTTACACAAATTTAGCTTTGTTACAGTCGCAGAATGATAATATTTCGTTTAGCTTAGACCCTTCAACGCCCTTCGGCACAAACTTACAGTTTCTCCTGACGGTGGATAATGGACTATCTCCACAAACTGATACCATTACCGTAAATTACAACTGCGTTGCCCCAGCCAGTTTAACCACTACGAATATTGGTTTAAATTCAGCACAACTCAATTGGGGAGCAGTAGCTGGAAGTACCAGTTACTTGGTCTCTTATAAAACGAATGCCAGTACAGTTTGGAGTAGCGACACAGCGATTTCAGGTACATCATTTAGCTTGAGTGGCTTGGCTCAAAGTCAGGCTTACAATTGGCGTGTTCGTACTGCTACTTGTAATAATTTTGCTCAAGCAACTTTCAATACTTTATCACCTTGTTTAGCTCCGAGTACTGTTTCTGCCAGTAATATAACCGCCAATTCCGGTACCATTACTTGGGCAGCTGTTTCAGGAGCAACCAATTATACGGTAGAGTATAAATTAGCAAGTTCAAGCACATGGATTACTGCCACCAGTAATAATACTACTACCAGTTTTAACCTAAGCGGGCTAACGCTCAACAGTTTGTATGACTATCGAGTAAGAGCTAATTGTCCTTCGGGTGGAAGTGCCTATATAGCAGCACAATTCACCACTTCATCCGTAACTTATTGTGCTTCAAAAGGTCAGAACCAAGCATTTATGTGGATTGATTACGTAAAATTGGGTACAATCAACCGTACTTCGGGCAATGATGGGGGGTATTTCAACGGAACGGCTATCTCAACCAATGCCGTAAGAGGAACTTCGCAGACTATCACCATATCTTCAGGATTTCCAAGCACCATTTACAGAATGTACTGGCGAGTATGGATAGATTATAACAAAAATGGCGTTTTCACCGACGCAGGCGAACAAGTGGTAAGCACCAACTTTACCAGTGCTGGTAATACCAATGTGAATTTTACGATTCCTACAACGGCACTTTTAGGTACAACTCGAATGCGAGTTTCTGCCAAATATGGTGCATACTCAACCCCTTGTGAATCATTCACTTACGGCGAAGTAGAAGATTATACCATCAATATTACAGCAACGGCTAATACAAACGCACTTGCCCGAGTTGGCGAACCCGAAATTCCAGAAAATCAATTTATTGATTGGGGGTCAGAAGATATTACAGCGTATCCTAATCCTGTAAGTGATATTGTTACGATTCGTTTGAATTATATAACGACTGATGAACCTAAGAAGGTAAAAATGACATCGGGGAGTGGTATAGAATTAGGTACAAAAGAAGTAGTGTTAGAGAATAATGAATTCAGGATTGATACTCGTGGACTCAAAACTGGCCTGTACTTTATTTCGGTACAAGAAGCTGATAAACAGAAGGTTGTGAAGATTGTGAAGGAGTAGATAATAGAATTAATAAATAAGCCTGTTTACCGAATGAGTTGGTAAACAGGCTTATTTTTATTATACCACCTCTTTCAAACTCTCCAAATTAGCCTCTAAAATGGTATTGATATGTTCATCTGTTAAAGCGGTTGATAAAAACATGGCTTCATATTGTGAGGGTGCAAGGTAAATACCCCGTTTCAACATGGCTTGAAAATACCTACCAAATAAGGCTGTATCAGACGTTTTGGCATCTTCAAAATTATTGACCGCTTTTTCCGTAAAGAATAAGGTAAACATAGAGCCTATATGGTTGAGGGTATATTTCAAACCTAATTTTTCTAAATTGGCTTTCATACCATTAGTTAATGTATTACCAATCTCTTCCAAACGGGTATAAACCTCTGGATGTGAATCTAAATGGGTAAGCATGGCTTGTCCCGCTGCCATCGCAATTGGATTGCCCGAAAGTGTTCCCGCCTGATACACAGGACCCGCAGGCGATACACATTCCATGATTTCTTTTTTACCACCATACGCACCCACTGGCATACCTCCACCAATGATTTTGCCCATGGTGGTCATATCTGGAATTACGCCACAACGTTCTTGAAAACCACCTTTAGCTAAACGGAAGCCAGTCATTACTTCATCAAAAATCAGTACGATTCCTTCTTCATCACAAATTTTACGAAGACCTTCCAAGAACCCCTCTGCTGGTTTTACTAATCCCATATTACCCACTACTGGCTCCAGAATAATACAGGCTATTTGATTTTTATTGGCATCAACTAAGGTCTGAACCGCCGATAAATCGTTGTAAGGTGCGGTTAAAGTATCATTAGCAACGCCTTTGGTTACCCCTGGACTATCGGGCGTTCCGAAGGTTACTGCACCAGAGCCAGCGGCAATCAAGAACGAGTCACCATGACCGTGATAACAACCTTCAAATTTTATCATTTTGTCTCTGCCAGTATAGCCACGAGCCACCCGCAAAGCTGACATAGTTGCTTCTGTACCCGAATTGACCATTCGTACTTTTTCAACGGATGGAACGATGGAACAAATTAATTCTGCCATTTCTACTTCTCTCCGAGTAGGAGCTCCAAAAGAAAATCCTTTTTGGATGGCATCAGCAACAGCTTTCTCTACTAATTCATGGGCGTGTCCCAAAATCATAGGTCCCCAAGAATTGATGAGTTCGATGTAGGCTTTCCCGTCTTCATCGTATAAATAAGCTCCATTGGCTGATTGAATAAAAATGGGGCTACCTCCTACCGCACGAAAAGCCCGAACGGGTGAATTTACACCACCGGGAATAAAGTTTTTTGCTTTCTCAAAAAGCGATTCTGAATGAGTCATATGGAATAATCGTTGAGCTGTAAGTGGTTCATTTGCAAGCTATTAATTTGTTCATTAAAAGGACATAAAAGAAAAACCTTTTGCACTTTTCAACTAATAACCTACGACTGAAAGACTTAAAGCTTTACTTATTTAGCTAATACAAATTTATAATTTTGAAATGTTGTGATGGGTACTACTTGATTATCTTGAGACTTTACATAATTAAAACCTGCCAAATTATAATTCTCTTTGTAAGACTCCTTACTATCCAAAGTACGGCGTATATTATGGTCATTTCTTCCAAAAATTCTACCCCAAAAAAGAGCTAAATCAAAACCGTGAAAAGCATAATAAGATGGAATCACACCGTACCTTGCTAAATAATCCTTACGAAAAGTATCGACACTTGGTTTTTCTAAATCTACAAATTCGGGGTCAAGACAATATACTTCACGCCCAGCCAATGTACCATTACTCAAATTAGACGAATTAAATGCCTCCGCTGTGGTGATAAGTGGATACATCACATCTTTTTTATTGAGTGCATTAATCATGGAAAGTCCCGCTTTTTTATCGGAAGTTGCCATAAAAACGTGGCTTACCTTTCGGTCGGGAAGTTTATTACCAATGTCATCAGCGAAAGGCAGTATTTTCTCAAACTTAACAATCTCATAACCAACCTTTTGCAATTGCTGACGGTAGGCTTCTGCCATCGTGGAGTCATTCGGAGAATCGGTATAATAAATAGCGGTGTTTCTTCCGAGAAAAGGTTGTTTTCTGACGAAATCAGCCGCTTTTTGAGCCTGCATAATGGCTGAAGGTTGGGCTAAAAAAGAGAGTTGATAGTCTTCCAACAGTTTTTGATTATTAGACATCGGATTGACAATTGGTATTTGGCTACTTTCACAATAAGCCGTAGCTACTTTATTGCTTTCAGCATAGAGAGGTCCAAAAAGCAAATCCATTTTTTTAAATGACTCATTATTAACCAGTTCCAACATCACATCGGGATTATTCGCTACATCATAAGTAAATAAATTAATCGTGATTCCTTCTTTGGCTAATACATTTTTAGCCATTTTCATACCTTGATAAATATCCAAAGCGTACTGATTTTTTCGTATTTTTTCGGGGTCAATAGTCTCAATATCCAGAGGGAACAACAAACCAAAATTGTAATAGCTTTTTACTTTACTGGAATTTTGGGAATTACTATTAACAGAAGTAGGAACTACGGATGGCTTATTTCTCTTCTCCATCAGGACACTCTCATCAGGAAATTTTTTCGATAATTCTTGTACCGTTTTTGCCGACTGGATTTGACTTATGTAATGAACTTTCATTTCCGCCAAATCATCTTGAAAAGAATCATCGCTAATTTTTTTGGTATAAGCGAAAGCGTCTTCGTAGTTTTTTTCCTCAAAAGCAATATTAGCAAATAGATAATTTATTTCATCTTTCTTACTCCAGTTAGGATAAAGAGCCAATAAATTCTTCAAAGTAGTTTTTGCCTCAAAAAATTTCTGCAATTTTGTGGAAGAAAGAGCATTAAAATAAAAAGCGTAAGGCACAAGTGGTGACTCTACTCGGTTGTTGCATAAAGCTCCAAATTCGGTTTGAGCCTTATTATAATCCGCCGCCTTGAATGTTTGAAGTGCTTTTTTGTAAGACATTTCATATTCAGAAACATTTTTTTGAGCGTATATTTTACAAAAAATAGTGGCAAAAAGGAATGCAAGAATTAGTCTTTTGAACATACTTTCTATTTTATGGTCTGGTTTTCACAAAGATAAAAAAACGTGTTAAAAGTAAATGAGTTTATGAGTTTAAAGTTTACAGGCACAATGAAAATTGTCTTAGCCCTTTCCTCACAAATTCATATGCTTTCAACTAATAAACTCCATAAAAAATGAATATAACTTGGTACCATAGACATTTTAAGGAATTAAATACTACTGAACTATACCAAATTCTTCAACTAAGAAATGAGGTATTTATCGTAGAACAAAATTGCCCATTTCAGGATTTGGACGACAAAGATTTTCAGTGTTATCACCTAATCGGATTTGATACCGATTCCCAACGAATAGTGGCATATACTCGTATCGTACCCGCTGGAATTTCGTATGAAGAGGCATCCATCGGGCGAGTGGTAACTTCTCCATCGGCTCGTGGTGGAGGTGTGGGTAAGGTATTAATGCAAAAATCAATTGAATTATTGGAGGAACTTTTTGGAGGTGTACCCATCAGAATTGGGGCTCAATATTACCTAAAAAAGTATTATGAATCTTTTGGTTTTCAACAAGTTGGTGAAATTTACTTAGAGGATGGCATTGAGCATATCACTATGTTACGACAGTAAGACAGGTTTCTAACCTGTCAGTGCAAAGTCATGTAAAATAGATTTCCAATCTGTTGATGCACAACATTCTCTACCTATCAATTCAATAAAATACAATCACCTCTTTATGACAGGTTTAAAAAACCTGCTTTACAGCAATGAAAGAATTTCATGAACGACACCTGCCTCATATTCAGCCACTTGGAGGCTTATTTTTTGTAACCTACGTCTTAAAAGGTAGCATTCCCAAAAATGTAATAACCCAATGGCAAATAGAAAGAGAGATTAAAAAATCTATTATTCTAAAGGAATCAGTTGATATTAAAAATGATTTAGAGAAACTTGGAAAGTTAGAATTTGCCCGACAAGATAAATTTTTAGACACCTATACAGGCGGGAATCACCATCTAAAAAATGATAGTTTAGCACAAATCGTAGTAAATACTTTACACTATTGGGACAACAAACGCCTTGAACTTTATGCCTATACCATCATGTCAAATCATGTTCATGTAGTTTTTAGACTGTTCGATAAACACGAAACTATCAAGCCATATTATTTACAACAAATAATGCACTCAATTAAGTTATTTTCTGCCAGAGAATGTAATAGAATATTAGGACTTAGCGGAGCGTTTTGGGAAGAAGAAAGTTATGATAGACTGGTACGAAACAAAGATGAATTGAAGAGAATTTTAGTATATGTATTGAATAATCCTGTAAAAGCAGGACTTTGCGACAAAATGAATGACTGGAAATGGTCATACATAAAACCAGAATACAATGACTTCTGGTAGGACAGATTTCCAATCTGTCAATAAAAAATAAACCCGACAGGTCAGAAACCTGTCTTACAAAATCCATGAATAAACAACAAATCCAAATCATCTCAAACAGCGTGGGCGTGATGACCCACCAAGCACAAAATACCATTAATTTATTAGACGAAGGTGGTACCGTTCCGTTCATTGCTCGGTATAGAAAAGAGGCAACGGGAAGTCTTGACGAAGTAAAAATCCTTGATATTAAAGAACTTTGGACAAAACTAAAAGAAGCCGATAAACGCCGTGAAGGCATTATTAAATCCATTGAAGAGCAAGGCAAAATGACTCCAGAGTTATTAGTAAAACTTAATAATGCGTACCACCTTCAAGAATTAGAAGACCTTTATCTTCCCTACAAACAAAAGCGTAAAACTCGTGCTTTTATTGCCATCGAAAAGGGTTTAGAACCCTTAGCAAAGGTAATTTTTGACCAAAAAGAAAACAATATTCTTAAAAAAGCAGAAGCATTTTTAAATGATAAAGTTGCCAATGTTGAAGAGGCTCTCCAAGGAGCAAGGGATATTATGGCAGAGTGGATAAACGAAAATGTAGATGCCCGTAATGCCGTCCGTAAAATATTTGAACGTGAGGCTTATATTTATTCAAAAGTAAAGAAAAATAAGGAGGAAGAAGGAGCAAAATACCGTGATTATTTTGATTTTAACGAACCCCTGAAAAAAGTACCATCGCACCGTTTACTGGCAATTCGTAGAGGCGAAGAGGAAGGTTTTTTATCGGTAACTATTTCGCCCGATGAGGACAACGCTTTGGGAGCTTTGGATAGAATTTTCTTGCGTGGTTTACCCGAACCGAAACAACAGGTTGAAGAGGCAATCACGGATTCTTACAAACGGCTCATGAAGCCTTCTATCGAAAATGAATTTGCAACATCATCCAAAGAAAAAGCTGATACAGAGGCAATAAGAATTTTTGCCCAGAACTTACGCCAATTATTACTGGCATCACCGCTTGGACAAAAAAAGGTATTGGCTATTGACCCTGGTTATCGTACAGGTTGCAAAACAGTTGTATTGGATGCCCAAGGAAATCTATTGACAGACACCGTAATTTATCCTTTCGACAAGCCCACGGAGGCACAAGATAAAATTTTGACACTTTCTGAAAAATATCAAATCGAAGCAGTTGCCATCGGAAACGGAACGGCTGGACGTGAAACCGAAGATTTTGTAAAAAAACTTCCATTCAAGAAAGCTCCACAAATTTTTGCCGTTTCCGAACAAGGAGCGTCTATTTTTGGCTGAACTGGTAAAAATAGACCCTAAATCCATCGGAGTTGGGCAATACCAACACGATGTTGAACAGAATCTTTTAAAAAACTCTTTGGATTCAGTAGTAGAAAGTTGCGTAAATGCCGTTGGTGTTAATTTGAACACTGCTTCAAAACATCTTTTGGCGTACGTAGCAGGCTTGGGACCCTCTTTGGCGGCAAACGTGGTGAAATATCGACAAGAAAATGGTGAATTCACTTCCAGAAACCAGATTAAAAAAGTAGCCCGACTTGGAGATAAAGCCTTTGAACAATGTGCGGGACTAAGAATCCATGACGCTAAAAATCCGTTGGATAATTCAGCCGTTCACCCTGAAAGTTATCCCGTAGTAGAACAGATGGCGAAAGATTTGAAATGTAGTGTAAAGGATTTGATGACTCAGCCAGCCCTGAGACAACAAATTAAGCTACAAAATTACGTTACTCCTACAACGGGTTTACTCACACTTCAAGACATCATGAAAGAGTTAGAAAAGCCCTCTCGTGACCCACGTGAGCAATTAACAGCATTCGAGTTTGACCCCAACGTAAAGAAAGTAGAAGATTTATACGAAGGAATGATTTTACCAGGAATCGTAACGAACATTACCGCTTTTGGTTGCTTTGTGGATGTGGGTGTAAAACAAGACGGTTTGGTGCATATTTCACAGTTAGCGAATCAATACGTATCAGACCCGAATCAAGTAGTAAAACTACAACAACACGTGAAAGTCAGAGTTATGGAAGTGGATATTGCCCGTAAACGGGTGGCTTTGAGTATGAAAGGGGTATAAATTTCTGTATTCTGATTCATGAGATTTGTCTGATTTACAAGATTTTATCATAAATTTTAGGAATCAGATAAATCTCTGTTAGTGCAAGGTCTTGCTACTCTCTCTCATTCATCAACGAAGAAAACTATTATACTAAGCGAAAAGCGAATACGTAAGTTTTTGATAATAAGCAACTTGTCGTATTTATACTTCGTAAACGTAACTCTATTGAGTACATTTTGATTAATTCGATGAATATTCAATAAAATTAAGCCCCCTACAACTTTTGAATATGACAAAACCTTCTCAATCCCTCGAAGTTTGGATGCGTGGACCCATCGCTGGACTCGCTCCACTTCTACAACCCGTAGCCCATGCTATTTTACAAACTCGGGAAGAAGTCAATTTAATGATGATTGGCTTTCCCGACGAATTACTTTGGGAAAAACCTGCTGGAGTGGCATCAGTTGCTTTTCATTTGCAGCACCTTTCTGGCGTATTAGACAGGCTTTTTACGTATGCCAATAACCAACTTCTCAACGAAGACCAATTAGAATTATTAGCTTTAGAACAAGATACAACGCAAAACTTAACAGTGAAAGGACTACTGACTCGTTTTAATAATCAAGTTAATAAAGCACTTACTCAACTCAAAAAAATTGACGAAAAAACCCTTTTAGAACCTCGTGGTATTGGTAGAAAACAAATTCCAACCAATTTGTTAGGCTTAGTTTTTCACGCTGCTGAGCATACTCAACGCCATACTGGACAACTATATGTAACGGTAAAAATTGTACAAAATCGAGCATAGCATAATCCTGAAATAAAAAAAACGTTTATCTTTGGAAACGTAATAAAATCCTTACTTAAAGACAATCATGCTAAAATCTGTACAAATTATGCTCATCAGGGCATTAATGCTTCTATGCGTTGTCATTTTTTTAGATTCTTGTAAACTTTTCCGTCGTAAGGAAAATACTGCCACTACTTCCTCTGGTAAATACCCTCCTAAAAGTACCCCCGCCAAGAAAAGTTACAGCTCCAAAACTATCAATGAAGTAGTTTCATTAGCCCGTTCTTACACGGGAGTGCCGTATCGTGCAGGAGGTGTAGATGCCAACGGTATGGATTGTTCAGGATTACTATACTGCGTTTACGGACAATTAGGTTTTCAGATTCCCCGCATTTCTTGGCAGCAGTCGGAAGTGGGGCGAGAAATATCCGTTGATGAACTCAAAGTAGGAGACTGGGTTTTCTTTGTTACTAACAAAGGCGGCACTGGTTCTATCAACCACGCAGGTATCATTACTGAGTACCGAAATACCAAAGAAGTATTCTTCATACACGCCTCCTCTTCCAAAGGTATCAGAGAAGATAATCTATTCAGCAAATATTGGATGGGCTGTTTTGCCAAAGCCATGCGTCCTTTTTAAAATTATTTAAGATTTTATTGTGATATTTAAAGATTTTGACTAATTTTAAATGTGTATAATTAACACATTTAAAATTAAAACATTAATCCATTGAAAAAGAGCAACTTACTGTCAATCGTACTGATAATTTGTAGTGGAATTGTCTCCGCCCAAACCAAAATAACGCTAAATACTGATTTGGCGAAAACGAAAATAAACAAACACATCTACGGACATTTTGCCGAACATCTCGGACGCTGTATTTACGGTGGTATGTACGTGGGAGAGAGTAATACTAAAATTTCTAATACGAACGGGGTTAGAAATGATGTCATTCAAGCCTTGAAAGAGTTGAAAGTACCCAATCTTCGTTGGCCTGGAGGCTGTTTTGCCGATGCTTATCAATGGAAAGATGGTATTGGACCAAAAGAAAAACGCCCTAAAATGGTGAACGTTTGGTGGGGAGGCGTAACGGAGGATAATAGTTTCGGGACTCACGATTTTCTTGACCTATGTGAAAGAATTGGTGCCGAACCGTACTTAGCAGGAAATGTAGGTAGCGGAACGGTGAAAGATTTGTCGGACTGGGTAAGCTATGTAAATCAACCAACGGGTAGCCCGATGTCTGACCTTCGTATTCAAAATGGTCGGCAGAAACCTTGGAACGTGAAAATTTGGGGCGTTGGCAACGAGGCTTGGGGTTGTGGTGGAAACATGACTCCCGAACATTACTCAAATATTTACCGTCAGTATGCTACCTTCATGAAAGATATTACACCAGAATCTAAATTATATAAAGTGGCTTCGGGAGCAAGTAGCGATGATTTCAACTGGACGGAGACTTTGATGAAAAACATTCCACACAATATGATGTCGGCTTTGGCATTGCATCATTATTCGGTGTTGAGTTGGAGAGAAACTAAAGGTCCATCTGTGGGCTTTACAGAGGCTCAATATTTCAAAACGATGGAAGAGGCTTGGAAAATGGAGGAATTCATAACAAAACACAGCACCATCATGGATAAGTATGACCCTGCTAAAAAAGTAGATTTGATTGTGGACGAATGGGGAGGATGGTATGAAACTGATGCAGAAGGCAAAGGTGCTTTGTATCAACAAAATACGATGCGTGATGCCATGATTGCAGGTTTGACACTCAATATTTTCAATAACCACGCCGACCGTGTGCGTGGAGCAAACTTAGCTCAAATTGTAAACGTTTTGCAAGCAGTTATCCTAACGAATGAGGAGAAGATGTTACTTACACCTACCTACCACGTAATGAAAATGTACAACGTACACCAAGATGCCACGCTCGTTCCCATGCAAATTGAAACACCTTTATACGAATATCAAGGTAAAAAACTATCCGCTGTTTCAGCTTCGGCTTCCAAAGATACCAACGGAACGCTTAACATATCTTTAGCGAATATCGACTATTCAAAACCTCAAGAAGTAACCATTCATTTGAGAGGAGAAGATTTCACAAAAATTACAGGACAAATTTTATCTTCCACAAAAATTACCGACCATAACAATTTTGAACAGCCTAATAAAGTGTCTATCAAAGACTTTGCAGGAGCAAAATTAGAAAAAGGTATTTTGAAAGTTACACTTCCTGCTTTTGCAGTGATGGTTTTAAATTTGAAAAAATAAGAACGGATGCGAATTATTAGTTGGAAACAAAACTTTAACCTTTCAAATAAAATGATAAAAATTACCAGTATTCTATTGATGATTGCCGTTTGTTTTGGTAGCCATGCCCAAAAGAATTCCAAAATTGACATCGATGCAACCAAACCATTGGTAACGATTCAACCTACGATGTATGGTATTTTCTTTGAAGACATCAATTTTGCGGCTGACGGAGGTCTATATGCTGAATTAATCAAAAATCGTTCATTTGAATTTGAATATCCTTGGATGGCTTGGAAACATTTACCTCAGTCTGAAACACGATTTAACTTAGTAAATGAGCTAACCATTTACAACAATGCTCGCCTCAATCCTAAAAATCCAAAAGTTGTACGGGTTGATAAACGTAATGCCAACCAAGAAATAGGACTACAAAATGACGGTTTTGATGGTATTGGTATCAAAAAAGGAGAAAAATACGATTTCTCGGCTTGGACCAAACTGAATAAAGGAAATCTGAATTTATTGGTAGAAATTATCAATAGTAAAAATCAGGTTATTGGTAGTACCAACGTTGCCGTAACTAACGCTAACTGGACAAAAACGGAAGGTGTCATTACGGCTACTGAAACAGATGCCAATTGCAAAGTAAACGTGTATTTCAAGGGGGAAGGACAATTAGACATTGACATGATTTCACTATTTCCACAAGATACGTGGAAAGGACGAAAAGGTGGACTTCGTAAAGATTTGGTACAGCTATTGGCTGATTTAAAACCAGGTTTTGTAAGATTCCCAGGTGGATGTATCGTTGAAGGACGAACTTTGGCTGAACGCTACCAGTGGAAAAAAACAGTGGGTAAACTTGAAAATCGTGAATTGCTAATCAATCGTTGGAATATGGAATTTAAACATCGCCCAGCACCTGATTATTACCAGACCTTCGGCTTAGGTTTCTTTGAATATTTCCAACTGTGTGAAGATATTGGAGCGTCTCCCCTTCCCATTTTATCTTGTGGATTAGCTTGTCAATTTAATTCTTCGGAAACGACGGCACTCGAAGACCTCGACCCATTCGTGCAAGATGCTTTAGATTTAATAGAATTCGCCAATGGCGGATTAGATACCAAATGGGGAGCATTGAGGGCAGAAATGGGACACCCAGCCCCTTTTAACCTAAAAATGATTGGTGTAGGCAATGAACAATGGGGACAGGAATACTTTGAACGTTATGAGGTTTTTTCAAAAGCCCTAAGAGCTAAATTTCCTGATATAAAACTGGTATCGGGTACAGGTCCGGGGTCGAAAGGTGAAATGTTTGAAGCCGCTGAAAAAGCTATGACCACCCTAAAACCCGATTTGGTAGATGAACACTATTATGATTCGCCCCAATGGTTTAGAGAAAATGCTACTCGCTATGATAACTACGACCGTCAAAGATACAAAATTTTTGCGGGTGAGTACGCTGCTCAAAGTAATGGCGTTACCAATCCCGACAACAAAAATAACGTAGAATGTGCCATTGCCGAAGCCGCTTTCATGACAGGACTTGAACGCAACGCTGATGTTGTACACATGACTTCCTACGCTCCGCTTTTTGCCCATGTAAATCGTTGGCAGTGGACACCCGATTTAATCTGGTTTGACAATCTCACATCCTTTGGTACGGTCAATTATTACGTTCAGAAAATGTACGCTAATAACGCTGGTACAAACACGATTCCTATCAAAAACAATGGTGAAAATCTAACGGGTAAAAATAACCTGTATGGAGCTGCCTCGATTGATGAGAATACGAATGAAGTAATCGTAAAGTTGGTAAATACCTCGTCAGAAACTCAAAATTTCGATTTATCCATCAACGGTATTGCTAAAAAAGCAGTTGGAAAGGTCATCACCTTGAAAGACAAAGACCAAAAGATGTTTAATACCATTTCCGACCCCAACAAGGTTATTCCCACAGAATCTAATGTCAACTTTGAAAAAGGGCTGAGTACAATCTCTTTAGAACCATTTTCTTTCAAAGTATTACGGATAAAAAAATAAATATCTCATCCGCATGAATTTGTGCTGAATATTTATTTGATTCGTGAAAATATTTAAACTTTTCAATTCATTTTCATGAATAACTATCCACACACAAATAGAATACTGGTTGCTCTTGATTGCATAGTATTTGGATTCGACGGGGAGGAAATTAAATTGTTACTCATCAAAAGAAATTTTGAACCAGAAAAAGGTAAATGGTCATTGATGGGTGGTTTTTTAGAATCACACGAAGACCTCGAAGTGGCAGCTAATAGAATTCTATACGATTTAACAGGCTTAAAAGACATATATTTTGAGGAAATTCAAACGTTTGGGAAAGTGGATAGAGACCCCGTGGAGCGTACTTTATCGGTCTGTTTTTTTGCTCTGATAAATATTCACGCCCATGACCAAGATTCTGCAAAGGCTCAGAATGCTTACTGGATAAATCTAAAAAATCGCCCAGAACTCATCTTTGACCATAACCAAATGGTAACAATTGCTTTAGAAAGACTTAGGTACAAGGCAGCTTTGCACCCCATCGGATTTGAGCTATTACCCGAAAAGTTTACCATACCGCAATTACAAAAACTCTACGAAGCCATCTACGGAAATCCATTAGACAGAAGGAATTTTAGTAGAAAAATATTATCAACGGGTCTATTGATTGACACGGGAGAAAAAAATGAAAACTCTGCCACCAAAAAAGCTATTTTGTATCAATTAGATAAAGAGAAGTACCAGAAGCAGTTTAATGCTTTTCATTATTTTATTTCAGAAGCGATGCGTTGATTAACCATGTACTGAATTACGATTGATGGTTAGGTTTTCGTAGAAGCCAAACATTTGTATAGACGAAGTAAAATTGAACTATTCGGCTTAACTTCAAATAAGTTACGTCATTATCTATAAATACCCTGAATATCGACAGCCAAGCCCTTTAAAGGCAGTCAATTAAAAATAATTGTGTGAGTAACACACGAATAATCAATGCAATATACATTCACGATAGGACTCGACTATGGTACTGATTCCGTTAGGGCTTTGGTCGTAAACACTCAAACTGGCGAAAGTGTAGGTACTGCCGTACACTATTATGAACGTTGGAAAAAAGGACTTTACTGCGATGCTGCCATTGCTCAATTCAGACAGCATCCACTTGACTATATCGAAGGCTTAGAATCAGCTATCAAGGGTGCATTAGCTGGACTTTCAACAGAAGTAATTCAGAACGTTGTGGGTATTTCAGTTGATACCACAGGTTCAACGCCAGTAGCGGTGGATGAAAATGGCGTACCATTAGCAATGTTGCCCGAATTTTCAGAAAATCCCAACGGAATGTTTATTCTCTGGAAAGACCATACTGCCAATCAGGAAGCGGAGGAAATTAATGACTTAGCCCATCATTGGAAAGTTGATTATACCAAATACGTAGGTGGTATTTATTCTTCTGAATGGTACTGGGCAAAAATTTTAAGAACGCTCAGAGTTGATAAAAATATCCAAGAAAAGGCGTTTTCATGGATAGAACATTGTGACTGGATTTCAGCCGTTTTAACGGGAAATACTAATCCTCTTACGATGAAACGTTCTCGCTGTGCCGCTGGACACAAAGCACTGTGGCACGAAGAGTTTGATGGATTACCATCGGAAGACTTTTTAACAAAACTTGACCCACTTCTGACTGGCTTACGCAACAGATTATTCAGAAATACCTATACCTCAGACGAAGCGATGGGTACAATTTCAGAAGAGTGGGCAAAAAAATTAGGACTTCCCACTGATGTAAAAATTGGCGTTGGTGCTTTTGATTGCCACATGGGAGCCGTTGGAGCAGAAATACAGCCCTATGATTTTGTGCGAGTAATGGGTACTTCCACTTGCGATATGCTCATAGCTCCTAACGAAGAAATTGGACATTTACTCATCAAAGGTATTTGTGGACAGGTAGATGGCTCTATTATTCCGAATATGCTGGGTATGGAAGCGGGACAATCTGCCTATGGGGATTATTACGCTTGGTTTCAGCACATCATTACCGAACCCGTCAGGGAACTCTTGGGGGAAGAAGCCGCTGATAAATTAGCCCAAAAACTTATTCCGTATTTATCAGAAAAGGCTTCGCAATTACCCATTACCGAGAAAGACGTAGTAGCCCTCGATTGGATAAACGGGCGTAGAACACCCGATGCCAATCACTCCCTAAAGGCTACCGTTCAAGGGCTAAATTTAGGAACGGATGCCGTAAAACTCTTCAAAGCCATTGTAGAAGCTACTGCTTATGGTTCGAAGGCAATTGTTGATAGATTCATCCAAGAAGGTGTACCCATCAAGCAAGTAATTGCCATTGGCGGGGTTGCTAAAAAGTCTCCATTTGTGATGCAAACCCTTGCCGATGTACTCAATATGCCCATTAAGGTTGCCAGTTCAGACCAAGCCTGTGCCTTGGGGGCAGCCATGAATGCTTCGGTAGCAGCGGGCATCCATAAAACGTTGTTTGACGCTCAAAAAGCAATGGGGTCGGGTTTTGATGCTTATTATTCGCCCCGAGCCGAAGCCTCCACAACTTATCAAATCCTCTATAAAAAATATCAAGAAATAGGAAAATTCACAGAAACTTATGCTTAATCTAAAAACTTTTGAAGTCTGGTTTGTAACAGGTAGCCAACATTTGTACGGAGAAGCCACCCTCCGCCAAGTGGACGAGCATTCTAAAATGATTGTCGATGCGTTTAATGATTCATCCGAAATTCCCGTAAAGGTTATTTTCAAACCCGTTGTAAAATCAGCCGAAGAAATTACCAATATTTGTAAAGAGGCTAATCGTACACCTAATTGTGTAGGCGTAATAGTTTGGATGCACACTTTTTCACCCGCCAAGATGTGGATAAATGGGTTGAAAATACTACAAATTCCGCTTTTGCATTTACATACACAATTCAACCGTGATATTCCATACGCAGATATTGATATGGATTTCATGAATTTAAACCAGTCAGCTCATGGCGACCGTGAATTTGGACATATCATTTCTAAAATGAAAATGGGGGGCATTCCTATTAGTTGTAAAGTTGTGGTAGGACATTGGCAATCTAAATCAGTGCTTGAAAAAATTAATGTTTGGTCTCGAGTAGCAGTGGGTAGATTTCAAATGAAAACCATGAAACTGGCTCGTTTCGGGGATAATATGCGATATGTAGCGGTGACAGAAGGTGATAAAGTAGCAGCAGAAATGAAATTTGGCTTTGAAGTAAATACTTACGCCGTAGGAGATTTAGTAAAAGTTATCAATCAGATTTCGGAAGCAGAAATTCAGACCCTAATCAAAGAGTACGAAGACACGTACCAGATGATGCCTTCCTTAACGAGTGGTGGTGCTATGCGTTCTTCGTTGATTGAAGCCGCCAGAATTGAATTAGGACTAAAAGCATTTTTAGAAGATGGTGGATATTCAGCTTACACTAATACTTTTGAAGATTTACACGGAATGCGACAACTCCCCGGTATTGGCTCTCAACGCCTGATGGCGGCGGGTTATGGTTACGGTGGTGAAGGCGACTGGAAAACATCGGCGATGGTTCATGTTCTAAAAGTAATGGCAAGTGGATTGAAAGGAGGTACATCTTTTATGGAAGATTATACGTATCATTTCGACCCTCAGAATGAAATGGTATTGGGTTCACATATGTTAGAAATTTGCCCCAGCATAGCCGATGCAAAAGTAAAATGCGAAGTTCATCCGTTGGGTATCGGGGGCAAAGAAGACCCCGTTCGTTTGGTATTTAACGGTCAAGAAGGAGCAGCTATCAACGTATCATTGGTGGATATGGGCAATCGTTTTAGGCTCATTGTAAACGAAGTGAATGCCGTAAAAGTAACCGAAGAATTCCCGAAATTACCAACCGCCCGAGCTTTATGGAAACCCCAACCCAGCATGGAAGTTGGTTTACAGGCATGGATTATGGCGGGTGGAGCCCATCATACCGTTTATAGCCAAGCCATCAGCACTGAATACATAGAAGACTTGGCAGAGATGCTTGACATTGAATTAGTTATCATTGACAAAGATACTACCATTCGTAATTTAAAGAATGAGTTACGGTTTAATTCCGTTGCTTTCAAATAAAAAAAATCCTACATGAATAGCTATAAATCGTTACAAGAAGAATGTTACGAAGCCAATATGAGGTTGCCCAAATTAGGTTTGGTGCTTTTTACTTTTGGAAATGTAAGTGCTGTGGATAGAAACAAAGCGGTTTTTGCGATTAAGCCCAGCGGAGTGGACTATGAGCTACTCAAACCAGCCGATATTGTCATTGTAGATTACGATGCCAGAGTAGTGGAGGGAAAAATGCGTCCATCTTCCGATACCAAAACTCACGCCCAACTTTATAAAACTTGGGATAATATTGGCGGTATTACTCATACGCATAGTACCTACGCAGTGGCGTGGTCGCAGGCGGGGATGGATATTCCTATTTTCGGAACAACCCATGCCGACCACACGCATCAGGATATTCCCTGTGCTACGGTACTCACTGACGAAATGATTCAGGGAGATTACGAATTTGAGACTGGGAATCAAATTTTTGATTGTTTTCGAGAAAAAAACCTTTCTCATCAAGAAGTAGAGATGGTTCTCTTACAAAATCATGGTCCTTTTACGTGGGGAAAAGATGCGGATAAATCAGTTTACAATGCTGCGGTTTTAGAAGAAATTGCCCGCATGGCGTATCTGACCTTACAAATTAATCCACTGACTCCCAAGATAAAAGACACACTCAGAATGAAACACTATGAACGCAAGCATGGCACAAATGCTTATTACGGTCAGGGTTGTTAAGAGTGTATCAAGTACCATGTATTAAGTATTAAGTCACGTATCAAGTATTTAGTATTAAGAAAGATTTCTCAATGTCGTTCTAAGGTGAATGATTTAAGAATAAAACTCAACCACAAAACAAGCACCCATGACACTCGGTTTAGAAACGCTCGACTACCTAATCTTTTTTATCTATTTTGTAATTGTTGCCAGTTATGGTTACTGGGTTTACAAAAATAAAGGTAATCAAAACAACGATAGCAAAGATTTTTTCCTTGCCGAAGGCTCATTAACTTGGTGGGCAATTGGTGCTTCAATCATTGCTTCAAATATTTCGGCGGAACAATTTATTGGCATGAGTGGTCAGGCGTTTCAATTAGGAATAGCCATATCGGTTTATGAATTATTAGGAGGTGTCTCTTTACTCATCGTGGCGGTTTATTTTTTACCGATGTATTTGAAGAACAAGATTTATACCATGCCTCAATTTCTCGCCAAACGATATGACGAGCGATTGGCAACCATCATGGCTATATTTTGGTTGTTTTTGTACATTTTTGTTAATCTTACATCCATCATTTATCTCGGAGGAATCAGTTTAGAAAAAATGACTGGTTTTGGTTTCTTTCCGTGTACAGTTTTTCTAACGGTTTTTGCCGTTATTATTACATTGGGAGGGATGAAAGTTATTGGCTACACGGATGTTATTCAAGTAGTTTGTTTGATTTTTGGGGGATTGGCTACTACTTATTTAGCCCTTGATTTATTGTCTAACAAAGTAGGCACAGGTTCTGGCATTGGGGAAGGTTTACAACTAATCAAACAAAAGTCGGACAGTCATTTACACATGATTTTTAGTCCCAATCAGTACCAAGTTCACGACGGAAAAGGTGGCTTTATTGACGCTTATCGGCAACTTCCTGGTATTATGATGTTTATTATTGGTGGACAATGGGTCAATAATCTAAACTATTTTGGGTGTAATCAATACATGACTCAGCGTGCCTTAGGTGCAGATATCTCCACTGCTCGAAACGGCGTTTTATTCGCTGCGTTTATGAAAATGCTAATGCCTTTTATTGTCGTTTTACCAGGATTAGCCGCTTACGTACTATTTCAAGAAAACGCTGATGCTTCTATCGTGAACGGAATTACCCAAGACGGTATTGTAAAGCCTGACAACGCCTATCCAGTACTACTAAATCTCTTACCCGTTGGACTCAAAGGTTTGGCTTTTGCTGCCCTGACGGCTGCCATTGTAGCATCGTTAGCGGGTAAAGCCAACAGTATTTCTACCATCTACGTTTTAGATATTCATCGAAAATATTTCAATAAAAATCTCACCGAAAAACAAACTGTTTGGACTGGTAGAATAGCCATTATTGTCGCTTTTGTGATTGCTTTGGTTGTGAGTCCGCTATTAAAAAACTTCGGACAGGCATTTGAATACATCCAAGTTTATACGGGCTATATTTCACCTGGTATTTTAAGTATATTTTTGTTAGGTTTTTTCTGGAAAAAAGCTACCGCCAACGGAGCATTAGTCGCAGCCGTTTTGAGTATTGCTTTGTCTTCATGGATAAATTTTCAGTTCCCTGAGTTTCCATTCATGAACCGCATGGGCGTAGTTTTTTGGCTTTGCTCATTGTCTCATATAATCATTAGTTTGATAGAATCTAAAGGAAAAGATAATCCCAATTCTTTTGAAGTAAATACAGATTGGTTTAAAGTAGAATCAACTTTCAGGGTAGGTTCAGTTATTATTATCGCTATTTTTAGTTTAATTTACTTCATCTTTTGGTAATACCGCTTAAATTCAACCCCAAAACACTTTATTCATGAAATTAAAAGTATTCGCAACCTTAGCAATCGCCGTTTCTTTGTTACAAAGTTGTACCAGTAAAAAAGCAAAAAGTAGCCAATCAACGGATTCTGTACAAGTAACAAATATTTCAAAAACTTCTTTCGGAAAACTTCCAGACGGTAAAGAAACTGAATTATTTACACTCAAAAATGCTAACGGTATGGAGGTAAAAATCACTAATTACGGTGGAATCATTACGCATTGCAACGTACCTGATAAAACTGGCAAATACGAAGACGTTGTTTTGGGATTTGACTCCATAGCTGGATACTTAACGCCTTCTCCTTATTTTGGTGCGATTATCGGACGATATGGCAATCGTATTGCAAATGGAAAATTTACGCTGGATGGAAAATCATATCAATTAGCCAAAAATAATGGTGAAAATCATTTACACGGTGGATTAGTTGGTTTTGATAAAGTTTTATGGAAAGTAGAACCCACCGACGGCGAAGAACCATCATTAAAATTAACTTATCTGAGTAAAGACGGTGAAGAGGGATACCCCGGTAACTTGAATGTTACCGTAGTTTACACATTGCAAAAAGACAATGCCTTGAAAATAGATTATTCGGCCACTACAGATAAAACTACGGTCATCAATTTAACCAATCACTCTTACTTCAATTTATCGGCTGCTAAAAACGATATTTTAAATCACGAAGTTACGTTGAATGCCGACCGCTATTTACCAGTAGATAAGGGGTTAATTCCGACGGGAGAATTACGCCCCGTAAAAGGAACAGTCTTTGACTTTACCGCTCCAACGGTTATTGGCAAAGGTATCAATGAAGTAAAAGACCAGCAAATTGTATTGGGAGGAGGTTATGACCACGCTTGGATTCTGAACAAAACAGGTAATGAAGAAAGCCTTGCCGCAACCGTTGTGGATAAAACTTCGGGACGTAAAATGGAAGTTTTCACTACTGAACCCGCCATTCAATTTTATACTGGTAATTTCTTGGATGGTACGCTGACAGGTAAAGGAAATACGAAATACATTAAGCGTTTTGCTTTGTGCTTAGAATCTGAGCATTATCCAGATTCTCCCAATCAGTCCGCTTTTCCAACGGTGGTTTTAAAACCTAACGAAACGTACAAAACAAGTACAACTTATAAGTTTTCAGTAGAGAAATAAATCAACTACATACAGAAAAGGCGGAAATTGATAAACATTGAATTCTCAGTATTTATCAATTTCCGACTTTTCTATTTACAGATTAAACTATGCCTTCAATTTACCAAAAGTTAAAGGCGTTTCTGGTATCTCGGCGGGCGTTCTTCCTTGTACTACGGATAGTTTGGCTGTGTCTAAATGAGGTAATACTAATTTTCCAAAATATTCACATTCTTCCTTCAAAGGATACCCTGAAAGAATAAAGGCTCTTACGCCCATATCCATATAACGGTTCATTTTTTCGATAATTTGTTCAGGATTCCCCACAATAGCTGCTCCACATCCAGACCTCGCTCTACCAATACCCGTCCAAAGCATGGGTTCTACATAATCATCTTCATCTGCCTGTTTTCTAAATTCATCCTGACGTAAAACACCCGCTGATTTAGAATCTTGCGTTCGGTGCTTCAATTTTTCAGCCGTATCTAAATCAAACTGAGACATTAATTGCTTAGCGTAGGCTTTAGCTTCTTCTTCCGTTTCTCTCACAATTACGTGGAGTCTCATCCCAAAATCCATCGTTCTACCATAAGAAGCCGCCCTTTCGCTCATTTCTTGCATCGTTGCATAAATACTTTCCTCTGGTTCGGGCCACATCAAAAATACATCGCAATACTTGGCACAAACATCTTTTGAACCAGGAGAAATACCTCCAAAATACAATAATGGACCTCCATTTTGCTGGTAGGGCTTCACGGGGTCAGATGCCATACTGAATTGATAAACTTCTCCTTGATGCTCAATTCTATCTTGTGTCCAAGCCTGTTTCAAAATTTGAATTACCTCTTCACAACGTTTATACCGCATCGTTGGGTCTTCTTTCAAACCGGGTAAATCAGAATTAATAATATTTACGGTGAGGCGACCTTCCAAAATATGGTCGAGCGTTGCCAAATGACGGGCTAACATTGGCGGATGTATTTCGCCCGTTCGGATGGCAGCCAACATATTAATATTTTTTACTAAAGGAGCCATTGCCGAAGCAAAAGGAAGTACCTCCTGCCCTACCACATAAGAAGTGGGCAAAAGAATGTTTTTAAATCCCAAGCGGTCGGCAGTGGTGATAATATTGGAACAATTAGCAAAATTACTCCTCCGTGAAGCGTCCACTGTGCCAAGATAGGCGGTATCTCCTCCGCACAAATCATCAAACCAAGCTACTTCAACTACTCTTTTTTCGGTTCTGATACCCACCTGTTTTATGGCTTCTGTAATCATAAATGAATGTTATTTTGTTTAAATATCGTTTTTGAAAAAGTGATATATTTTCTCTGAATATCAGACCCAAAATCATGGATTCCGACTCCTATCTACAATTTATACCATTTAATGTTTTTCAAGGATACTCTCCGATTTACTTTCTCGGTCGGAGGATAGTTTTTCGAGAGGTAATCTAAGATTTTGGGTTCGGCTTCGCCCAAATCCCATAACTTTTGTTTTTGTTGCATCCACCTAATTTTTTCAAGCCAACCCTGACGGTCGGTATGAAATTGTGTAATTAGTTTACTGGAATGACAGCCCGTACAATGTGCCACTACCAATTCTAAACCCTCCGAAACTACCAAACCAGTTGCTTCGTCGTATTTAATGGTGGAATCAGTCTGGGCAACGGTCTTTTTCTCAAGTGATATTTGGGTATTTTTTGACCAATTCATACTTAACATGAAAAAGCCAACGACTAAAAAAGCAAGTAGTTTTTGAGTGTTTCTCATAATATTTCTTGTGCAATTATCCTTAAATCAATTTTACAGCAATACGATGACACGAATTATTCAAATATCCCCCAGGATTCCAAGCAGGAATAACCATTGGCTGAGCTGTACCTTCGGTATCAACTGCTTTCGCCCAAATTTCGTAGTAGCCTTTTGTGGGGAAAACCACTTTCGCTGACCAGTGTTGCCAAGCTAATTTATTCACTGGTTTTTCTAAAACACATTTCTGCCAAGTAGCCCCAAAATCAATGGAAATGTTCATTTCGGCAACCGCTAAATCGCCCGCCCAAGCATGACCT
>JALONS010000346.1 GCA_025454855.1 Arcicella sp. | reverse complement strand
TTTGAAAGTTTGGAACGGTACGCTGAGGCTTTGGGGTGGATTAATCTTTCCATTGACATCAAAGAGAAAAATAATCCAGCGAAAAATACGGATTCCTTGTCAAATAGTTATCACCAAAAGTCAAGTATTTTTGAAAGTTTGGAACGGTACGCTGAGGCTTTGGACTGGATAAATCTTTCCATTGACATCAAAGAAAAAAATAATCCAGCGAAAGACACTATTTCCATTTCTAAAACTTATTGGGTCAAGTCTAAAATATTGTTGAATCTTGCCCAATATGCCGAGGCACTGGCATACATCAATTTCGCTATTACTACTATTCAAACCAAATTTCCAACGTCCATTTTTTTAGAAAAATACCAATCAACCAAGCAAGAAATTTTAGCAAAAATGCCATGAGAAAAGATAAAACAACTTGGGTTTCTTATACAGAACCCCTCCTAATCTCCCTCCTAATCACCCTCTTTTTCCTCCTAATAGACTATGCCGAGAAGTTTCCGTTTAGCTTTTCGGCTAAGTTTGATTCATTCCAAAACATTGTACAAAATTTGAAGGGATTAGGTTGGCATGGTTGGCTTCCATCTTTGGCAGTTGGAGTTTACATTTTTTCGGTTTGGATGCTTTACATAAGTCTCAAAAACGTTAAAGCCGTTTTTCTGGAGTTTATTGTGCCGTTGGCAATCGTATTTTTCACCTTGGTATCAGGTACGATTGGTTTCTTAAAAACGGGATGTTTCAACGTGGGGGATGCCTTTTTTGCGGCAGCTAATTTGCTTACGCTCAATACTTCTGTGTTCAAATCTTTCTTGGCAAATGATGCAGGTAAAATTAATTTCTGGATAGAAAATGCCCGTTTGATGGGTGGTGTTTTCTTGACTTATGCTTTTGTGTTGGCGTTGTCTTTGGCTACTGGTAAAGAAAATTTGAGTCGTATTCGTTTTAGGTGGTTCAGAACTTTTCATGCCAAAAAGTCATTCTCCGTAGTGATTGGCGATGGCGAAAAAGCCGTTGCCTTGGCGTTGAATTTAGTTGAAAGCGGGACACGAGTGGCTTTTCTGCACCAAGGCTTTGGGGAATATACCGAGAATATCATTTCGGAAAAGGAAATTTGGTACCTCAAAGGCAATGCTTCTTCCAAAACGGGTTTAGAAAAAACGTACTTTTCTTTGGCGGAAAAGGTTTATGTTTTGAATGATTCGGATGAGGAGAATTTCAGAACGACTCAGGAAATGGAGGATATTTTGAAACAAGACCAAACCGCCCATTGGTTTGTGCGTTGGATAAAGAAAATTATAAAAACAAAGAAAAAGGAAACTACCGCTCATTGGTTTGTGCATTTGACCGACTTACGAAAAAAATCTTTGCTCACTACCTTTGTTTCACGTTACATCCAAACCTTTGATATTAACCAAAACATTGCCCGAAGGCTGATAAACGAACATCCCATCAATCGTTTTGAAAATGGTTCTATGGTTGCCCAAGTGGTTGTGGTAGGCTTTGGAACATTGGCAGAGGCAATTGTGATGCAATGCCTTAGAATTGGACATTTCACGGGCGATAAACATTTACAAATCAAGGTATATTTTTCTGAAAAAGACCAAGAAAATGTTCATCTTTTTAAACAAACTCATCCCGAATTGTTTAAAAATCAAGGGATTTTTGGTACAAATCCCTTGGCTAAGGCAGTACAAGATTATACCTTTTTTCAACACGCCGAAACCATCATTGATTTTGAACCACTGCCCCTTGCCGAGAGTGAGTTGATAAACCCTGATTTCTCTTTGTATTCATTTATCCAAGCCCAAAATTGCGTTTCGCTTTATGTGTGCTTGGATACGGGCATGGACAATGCGGCATTTTTGGGTACAACGCTGCCCCGTTTGGCTTGGCAAAAACAAAAAGATTCCTTGAACGATGTACAGGTTTTTTGCCACTATAATTTACCCGATTTGGTAGAACAAAAAACGGTGCAGGACCAGCTCAACAACATAACAAAGGAAATAAATACGATAGAATGCTTCGGGAATTATTTAGAGGAATGTACCGCTGAAAATATTGAAAATGAGGACTTGGATTTTCTGGCGAAACAGATAGCAAAACTTTACGGTAAAATTTATGATGAATTCAAGGAAAAAAACGATAATAATCTCAAAATAGCTTATGCCAAAGAAGTATTAATGAACTGGCAAACGGACGGCTTTGATACAACTTGGAAAAAAGATAAAGAAATTTACCGAGAATCTAACCGACAAGCCGCCGACCACGCCCAAGTAAAGTTTATTTTGATGAATAAACCCCAAAACAACCTACCCAACACCTACGAAGAACTCATTGGTTTTTGGAGTGATAAAAACCTCAAAATTTTGGGTGAAAACGAACACCGCCGTTGGTGTGCTGAAAAATTATTATTGGGTTGGCTACCCATACAAACACACGATTGGAGTACCTACAAAGACCATTACCAAAAACAGAAACTCCACCAACACCTTGTACCGTTTAATGATTTGGACGAAAATGAGAAAAATAAAGACTATACCCAAGTATTGGGCTTACCGTTTTTTATGGCAAAGTTGAATGCTAAAAACAAAACTTCACCTTAATTTTTACTCCGTACCATCTTCTCATTTATTAGTTTTAAGCCCTTGCCAAATACCACTTTATAGGTTTGATACCTCATGGTATGGGCGTTTTCTTTGTCGTAAGTTTTGATGGTTTTGGTTTTGGGGAAATACTCAAACATTCCAGCACTGTTGTGGGCAATTTCGCTGAGTTCTTTGGAAAGTACAAATTGTTGCTTGGTGATATTAAATACATAAATTTCATAAGATTTTGCACCGTAGCTTCCTTGGTTTCCATCGCTGAGAGCTACGTCAGTTTGTCCATCAAAATTAAAATCTCCCCAGACGACATCGGTAGTTTTGGAGAACTTATCTTCTGTGTAGTATTCCATGACAATCGTTTGAAATTTTTGATTGTTTTTCAATATCTCAATCCTCAAAGTTTTGTTTTTTACTACCCCATCACCTACCAAAAATTGAGCGGATTGAAATAGCAATAACAAGGTTAAAATCATGATTTTTTGTTTTAAAATTGATACCAAGATTCATCTGATAATTGTTGATATAGCCATTGAAAATTGTGAGTTGAAGGACTCCGACTCATTAATAGTTGAGACATATTTTGAGCATCTCTTCTAATATTTTTGACATTTTCTTTGTCAGTCAATGAAGTGTCAAACACCTGATATAAACCTTTTTCAGTATTAGTAAGGTCAATACATGTAAAGGCAAAATTGTATAAATAGTTATTGTCATTTAGATTCGACGTAATAATTAATTCTTTGAAAACAGTACAACTTTGATAATAGTATTCAATTGCTTGTAGTAATTTCTGTTGAAGATGCGAAACCCTTGCTAATTTTAATAGAGACAGAGCATACAAATTCTTGCTTTGTAATAAATTGGGATTTTGCAAATGTATTTCTTTCATCAAAATATGGTATTTTTCGTAATAATCGAAAGCATCATTTAACCGATTCATATCTTTGTATATGTTCCCCATGTTCTCGTATGCGATTGGAAGTAGGTCAGACTCTAACACATTATTTGTTTTAAATTCACCCCATTTTAGTGCATTTTGAAGAGCAATTTTATAATATTTCTCTGCTAATGTACATTGTTTTTGTAATTGATAAATATGACCTACTCTTTGAGCAGAGACTGTTATATTGAAGAATGCCGTTGCAGAAAATGCATTTTTATCCATAATTAGTTCCCTTATTTCAAATGATCTTAATCTACTGCTCAATGATTCTTCCAAATTCCCCTCAGCCCCATAAATATCACCAACAACATCATAGCAACCTGCTAAATAGTCTTTATATTTAGTTTGGCTGGGTCTTATTTCGACTAAAAAGTTAGCTACTTTCTCAGCTTCGATAATATAGTTTAGAGTTTCTTTATGATTTCCTCTGTTAAAATATATTGATGCTATTGCCTTTGAGACATCAAAATACATTTCATAAAATTGTACCCGCTTTTTTTCAGCTACATCAATTAAAGGACCTAAGTCTCTAAAAACAGTAAAGGATATTTGTAATGCTTCATCATAATTACCTTGAAGCTCATAAATTTTTGCCAGTCTGAATGAGCATCCAAGTATGCCAAAAAATGCTTCTACTTCTTGAAATGAGTCTTTGGTTTCTAATAAATGATTGTAATATTCTGCTCCTTTTTTTAAGTAAAAGTTGTTTAGTTGAATTTCAAGTATCTTTATCATAAAAAAACCTATGAATAAGTTACCTGTGAATGTTTCAGAATCAGATTTTGAGACTTATATT
>JALONS010000002.1 GCA_025454855.1 Arcicella sp. | reverse complement strand
GTTTGTCAATAAAGACTCTTTAGAATTAGTGAAAGCAAATGATACTATTACCAAAGAATTTGAAAATGAGAAAAACCTTTTGACTTCACCAGAAGAAAAGGATGATTTTGTAACTGAAAATCAATCATCAAAACGTGAAGAAAAGCCCGTTGAGAAAACTTTTACCGAAAGTACAAATTCTGTTGAAAAAACAAAATCAAAAAAGAGGTCCGAGACTTCACGTAGTGTAACAAATCAGTCAGAAAGTAATAGTCAGTCTAACTCAAATTTTGACCCTGCTAAGGAAGAACAAAATTACAATGCGTTACTACAACAAAAAGAGAAATGGACAACTATCAAAGCTGATTTACAAAATACTTTAAATAGTGGAAATACCGCAGCTGCTGAAAAGCTAAAAAATAGTGAAAAGGTATTAGAAAGAATTGAGATAAAGCTAAGAGAGAGTGCTAAAAAAATGGGTAGAAATTAAGATGTTTTATCTCTAAAAGAAAAATAGCCACGAACTTCGTGGCTATTTTTCTTTGTATTTGATTGTTTACCTAAGAAGTGGCCAATTCTTTAGCCGTATGAGTCTTTTTATCATCAGTTGCTACATCTTGCACTTTTGCTTCTTTTTTATCGGAATTATTGTTTTTCAAAATGTGGGCAATCCACATGTAAACAGTAAAAAGTGCCAATAAGATATATAAAGAAGTTGTGTTATCGGTAGTTTTACTGATGGTCAGAAATAAAATAGTTGAGATTAGTGTAAATGACCACAGAATAACTGAGGCTTGGAAGTGACTCATTCCGTTGTCTATCAGAATATGATGCAGGTGATTTCTATCTCCTACAAACGGCGATTTTTTATCTTTTAGGCGAATGATAAAAACCCTTAAAGTATCAAAAATGGGAACAATTAGCACTACAATTGCCAAAATAGGAGCGGAGAATGAAGCATTGGGATTGAAACGATATTCGATATTAAGCTGCACAAATTTCAATGCAAACATTGTGAGTAGAAAACCTACAATCAATGAACCAGTATCGCCCATGAAAATTTTGGAGGTTTTTGAGTAATTGAAACGTAAAAAACCTAACAATGAACCCGACATTGAGGCTGCCAAACAAGCCAAAGCATAATGACCATTCAAATAAAACCACAGTCCGAACATTCCACCTGCAATCATTCCAATACCACCCGCTAAACCATCTATTCCGTCTATTAGGTTAATGGCATTTATCAAAGCAATAAAAATAAAGACTGTCAAGGGTAAACTAACGATGTATGGTATTTCGTGTACGCCAAAAATTCCGAATAGGTTTTCAATCCGTAAATCAGCTAAAATTACGACCAACGCCGACGCTGCGATTTGAACAAACATCTTCTTTTTGGGAGAAAGTACTAAAATATCGTCCTTTACGCCCAAGAAAAATAAAATGACAATGGCTGTTATAGAAAGGTGAATTAGCTGTCCTTCATCGGGATTTTCCCAAATAAAATAGCTAATTAACGTAGAAGCAAAAATAGCAACTCCGCCTAAAGTAGGTGTTTTTTTTACGTGTGAACTTCTTTCTCCTGGGTCTGCCATCAAATTTTTCAATCGAGAAATTTTAATAATGACGGGAATAGCTGTAATAGCAGTGGTACACGCTACTAAAGTTGAAACTATTATTTGAAAGAGTCTATCGTTGTACAAATTCAAAAAAATATTATCCATTGATTTTAATCTGATAGTTTGTCAAAACTTAATTTGTAAAAGTATAATGTTTATAGTGGAGGAAAGTCAAGAAATGCAGGATAATTTACGAGTAAAACTCATCATTTGCAACATTATTCTCATAAATCGTTCTCACTCTAATGGCTTGGGCTGGGTTTCCCTGATAAACGGTGTACGGTTGTAAGTCTTTTGTGGCTACGGAATTGACGGTTAAAACTGCGTGACTTCCGCACCTCACACCTCCACAAACTACTGATTTTGCACCAATCCAAACCCCTTCATCCAAGTAGATAGAAGCAACCATTAAATCAAAAGTAATTTTTTTGTAATCATGGTTTCCAGTTAAGAGCATTGCCCCTTGTGATAAGCAACTATTATCCCCAATAACTACATTTACGTAGTTATCAATCCAAGTGCCTTCGCCAATCCAAGCGTTATTTCCTATTTCTAAAAACCATGGATATTTAATATTGACATTAGGCTTAATCATCACGTTATTACCAATTTTTGCCCCAAAAAGTCTTAAAACCATAATTTTAAGAAATACAGGAATGGGTAAATAATTGTTGATAATGAGGGAATTAACGATAAACCACACAATGATTTTTAGCTTGCTGGCAGGTTTATACCAGCTATTGTTGAATTTGGATAAATCTGTTTTTGCTTTCATTTTGTTAAATCTTTGCCAAATTCCTGCTTAAAAAATTGTATGATAGCATTTTTATCTTTCCCTGCTCGGTGATAGACTTCGTAAACTTTGGCATCCACTAAAAAACGATACCAAAAGCCCTGTAAAAAATGCCACATCAGCCCCTGCTTACCATCCAAAAAACCTAAACGGATAAAATAACGATAAAAGAAATAAATGAAAGGACGAGTATAAAGGGGCAACGAAGCATATTTGATCTTTAAGTACCTTTTCCTTTGTTCTTGAGTTCCTAATAATTTGGGTTCTACCGCTTCAAAATCTCTAAAATTATATTTAATATTCAGTAAATCAATCACTTCTCTGATGGCGTAAAGATTATGCTTTTGCGTCCACCAAGTCAAATTATTAAGATTATGGTCTGTAATATCATTTTCTAATTGAATGGTTTTTCCTTCAAAAATCTTAATGTGTTCATCCATCCAACTTTCTTCACAAATTCCGTGTGGACTTCGCCAAATTCTTAATAACCACGTGGGATAGTAAGAACCGTACTTAATCCATTTGTCAAAGAACACAACTCTTCTTTTGATGTACATTCCACCAACGTCGGCAGGCAGTGCATTTAGTTTTTGGTTTATCTCAGCTCCCAGTTCGGGCATTACGTATTCGTCTGCATCCATACGCATGAGCCACTGGGTTTTAAAGGGATTATGCTCAATACCGAAATTAAACTGAGTGGCGTAGTTAATCCATTGATTGACAGCTACTTTTGCTCCTAATGATTCAGCTATTTTTACAGTATTATCCGTTGAGCCCGAATCAACAATAAAAATTTTATTCGTAAAAGCCAGTAAAGACTTAATACATCGTTCTATGTGTTTTTCTTCATTAAAAGTGAGTATAATAACGGATATATCCTGCATTCTAATTGACTAATTACGTATTTTTTGAAATTCTTTGAATAATTGACGTGCCACCAATTCTATATCGTATCGGTCTTTCACTAAATTAATCCCGTTTTTAGATAATTGACGACAATAATCTTCATTATCAAGCATTTTATGGAGTCCCTCTTCAATACTTTTGGGTGTGAGTTCCACCAAATGAGCAGCGTTGGTTTCACGGATGGCTTCTCCAAAACCTACTCGGTCAGAGAGTAATGATGGAATTCCTGAGATGAGGGCTTCGAGTGTGGCAATTGAAAAACCTTCTGAATGAGAAGGTAATGCAAAAATATCCGCATCGGCAAATGCCTCTAATTTTTCAGTACCTGTTAGCATTCCCACTAATTTGATACGATTTTCTAAATTATTTTCTCTTATAAATGCTTGTGTTTCAGACAAGTAACCATCGTCTGGCCCTGCCATTACTAACCAACAATCTTCACGTTGATTAGCAACTTCCTTGAATGCAGGCAAGAGTAAATCCAATCCTTTTTTGATATTAATTCTACTGAGGAAAAGTATGATTTTGATACCATCGGGGATATTTATCTTCTTTCTAAAATTACCTTTTACGGGCAGTTTTTTAAAATCTTGAAGGTTCATTCCGTTCGGAACAATTACCACATTTGGGTGTTCAAACCCTAAAAAACGCTTTACATCAGCCTGCTCATCAGTATTGTTGATTTGTATTAATTCTGTATTTTTCAGGATACGTTTTTGAAATAATTGCCCGAAAATATATTTTTTCCAATACCCTTGTCGAATCGTCCAGCGGTCTAATAAACCATGAATGGTAATACATTTTGGCGTTTTGATACCCGCTAAATACGGAGCAACTCCTCCAAAATGCCAAACCCCGTGAATGTGAATTATATCGTATTCATTGCCGTGTTTTTTAATCCACTGGTATAATTCTGGCGAAAATTCTGCCCAAATTTTAGCAAACCAATGACGTTTACAGGTAATAACTTTAGCTCCCTCGGGTATTGAATAGACCTTTTGTCCCTCCGAGATAGGGGTCAATATAGTGACTTCAGCCCCGAGTTGCATTTGTACGATAGCGTGGTCATAAATGATTTTTGGCGGACCGCCAATATCCCAAGAATAACCACAAATGTTTAATATTTTCATTGAAAACTAAATCTTGCTCAAAATTAATTTAGAAAGCGGTTTTTCAATCCACTTGTGAACATAAATACTCGTGAAAACGATACAAATGATGATAAAATAACTGTATATAATTTCTTGTTGGGCATTGAAATAATAGCCAACAATACGAGGAATCTTATTCATCAGTAACATCATAGGAAAGTGAATTAAATACAAGGCATAAGAAGCATTGCCCATCTCAATCCAGATATGATGAAATTTAATAAAACCATTTTTTTCCAAATGTAGCAACGAGAATAAAATCATTCCAGATGGTACACCAAAGATTAATATTCTCTGATAGGAATCTACATCACTCACATCGTAGCCAAAGTACAAAACGACACTGATTGCTACTGATAATAATAAAAACATCGCCCAGTTGGGTAATTGGATTTTATCATAGAATTGGCAAATTAGATAACCCAGCATAAACTCAAAATTATATCCACTGAAAACGAAATTATAATAGTTAAGATCAATTCCTGAATGGACAATGAAAATATTGTAGAAAGAAATTAATAAAATGCCAATTGGAATAAACCAGAGATATTTTGAAATAATTAATAGTGAAAAACACAAATAAAAAAAAAGTTCGTAACTGAGTGTCCACGTTACTGGATTAATAGCAAAATGGAGGGGGAAAAGCGTGAAAGTTTCAAGATAGGCTTTTAATGTATGTGGATATCCAATACTAAAAAAATCCATTTTAAAGACGAACTTCATAACCCAGCCTGATAAAAAAAGAAAGATGGTTATTAACCAGAAAATCGGAAAAACTCTTACAAATCTTTTTTTGAGGTACTCAGTGAGTTTAGAGGGGTTGTTTAGGTAATTTTTACTGGTAAAATGGATGATAAAACCACTAATTACAAAGAATAAATCCACCCCGGCAAAACCAATCCCAAAATAATCACCCATTAACAAATAAGGCTCATAATACCTTTTTACATATCCTCCAGTATGATGAATTACTACCGCTAATGCCGCAAAACCTCTTAGAAATTGAATAGAATTTATAATTTTTTGAGAATACATTTAATTGTTATAAACGGCTAAAAAGCCTTCGTACATTTCTTGAGCTACGTTTTGCGGAGAGTAACTGGCAATAATTTGTTTTGATTTTTTGCCCATTTCTTGCAAATGAGTAGGGTTCTCCATACATTTTTGCATCAAATTTGATAACTCTTCGGTATCTGATGGTGAAAAAGTATAACCATTCTTTTCATTTTGTACCAAATCAATGGCACAACCACATTTTTCTGAAACAAGAACTGGCAATCCGCAAGCCATTGCTTCATTGACTACTAATCCCCATGGTTCAGAATAACTTGGAAGTACCAAGACATCACTAATCGCTAAATATTGAGGAACTTCCTGCCACGATACTCCTTTTAAAAATTGTACATTCGGAATATTCTTTTCAACAGCATATTGCTGAAGTTTCGGTTTTAGTTCACCATCTCCTAAAATGATAATTCCCCAATCAGGCTTTGGACTTGTATTTTTGAAAGCCTCTAAAAACTTGAATAAATTTTTGAACTCAATGAGCCTCCCCACAAAAATAAAATTATGTTTGGCAGTCCCTATTTTTTGTTGAATAGTATTTCTTTGTGGGTAATAACTATCGTAAATTTTCTTCAATGCTTCATTATCGACGCAATTTCGATTTACCAACATTTTTTCAGGCTTACCGCCTAATGAAATCAGATAGTTTTTCGAGAGTGTTCCAAAATTAAAATAACCATCAAATTGCCTGATTATGAGAGACTTAATGAGTTCTTTGTGTTGTTCTCGACTATGGTCTCCTTGTGTTGATTCATTAGACAAAACCATTTTGATACCTTTTAATCGACAATAAAAGAGAACAACCCAAGAGGCAACATCGTAATAGCCTGTCAAATTGACAATATCAGGTTTAAAAGTTTTAATACTTTTTATAATGCCTTTTATTTTTTGAACAAGTCCAACTTCTTCCAAAACACCATCGTGTATGAGTTCGTATGGATATTGATGGATGGTAGTATCTAAGTTTCCCAGATTTAATCTACTTTTTTCAATACTTGCCAACTGTATTACTAATAGTTCATCATTGTTTTTTGAAGTTACTATTTTTTGTAATTCATTAAAAATAATGGCTTTGTAATGAGCCCACAGTTGGTTATGAACAATTAAAATCCTCATCTAAACACTAACTGTTGGTGAAATATTGGGAACTTGTTTTGGAACTGGAGTAAGTTTTCTTTCTAAGTATTTAATACCTAAAAAACGAATCATAACGCAAAAGATAAACCAGTAGGCGGTACCATAAGGTTCACCACCCGTAAAAATTCCAACGAAATAAGACATATAAAAATACCCTAAGAATATGGTTAATGGGTTGGTATTTTGCTTGATAGCTCTCAAAGACTCCTTAAAAATCATCCAGTTCATCATGGCAAAACTCCAAAAAGCAATAATGCCACAATCTACCCAAGCCTCAAGAACTGGAATATCCATGTACAGAAAATGATAACCATTACCGAGTAACAATTGCCAAGGTTTTTCAAATAAAATTTTCTTGAATTCATTGAAACTATTAACTCGACCCATTGCTGAGTAATCAATATCCTTAGAACTTTGCGTTTGCCCAGTTGCTGTAAGAAGTGCTTTGGTTAAAGTAACAGAAACGGTATCGTAATACAAATTGATGATTCCCATCAAGCGGGCTTGGGTACTAATAAAATACATAACACCTGCGATAATGAGTGTAATTAATACAAGATTTTGGGGTTTGAATAACCCTTTGACTGTACTTGTAATTGATTTTACGGAGATATTGTAATAAGCAAATATGGCTAATGCAAAGAAAAAAGCTAATAAAATAGACCTTGCCTGTGTAAGAACTAATACAACTGTTGATAAAATCATGTTGGCAATGGCAAAAATTTTCCATAACATGTTCTTAGCCCTAAGCATTAGATATGATGAAAATATGCCCGCAAAGGCATTTCGAGCGTACACGTGCGGATTTCCACTTGCTGTAGTAGAACCATCTCCAAAAACAACCGATGCCCGTTGCCCAATGATAAAGTATGGGTTAGTTGCCATGGAATAAATTAGACAAATACTTCCGAAGAATGTTAAAACAACTACAATGGGCAAAAAATAATCTTTTACATTATTAGAAACGCCTAACAAAAGAAAAAAGAAAGAGAAGATGAATATATAATTTCCTAAATCACGGGTAAAAACGTACCGATTGGCTGAATACCCATAAAAAGGATTAACAAAAAGAAAATTCAACAAAGAAATAATGATAAAAATAGCTGCCAACCTGAAAATGGGTAAATTAGGTTTGTAGAATTTCTTGAAAATATCGTCAGGTGAAATCATGATAATCATACCTAAGATAAGACTCCCGATTGTAAATATTGAAGTACCTCCCAAACCTACCACTTCTTTGAAAAAGAAAATGAGGGGGCTTCCCATAAATACGATGAAAATACCTAAAAATTGACGAGAATATTTAAAATTAAATTCAATCTTCATAGTGCAAAATTACAAATTTTTATATTCATAAACCCAAAAGCTATCACCTCCACCTTTCTCAAATGATTTAATGGCATTATACTGGGTAATTTTTTCTTTGGTGATTAAATAATGATATTTTCCCGCTTGGAACTTCTGCATGGCTTCTTCTTTTACCATACAGTGACTCATATTGCTATTGGTAACGAAAAAGTAATCAGTATCATAACGATTAACTTTATCTGAATTCAAGTATTCAAGGAGGACTTGATATTGAGTATCAAAAAGTTTTTCATCCTCAAAGGCAAACGATTGAGCAACTACGGGCAATTTAAACTTTGAAATAGAATCAATTGCGGGAAGTTTAAGTAACTTTTGTAGTTTATTCATACGATAACCGTCGCTGGCGTTCGCTTCGTATTCACGCATTAAGCAGGTTTGATTTTTGGGTAAAAGTCCATCAAAACTAAGTTCGCAAAGAATTTTTTCATCTTTTGGTAATGTTTTTACCCAGTTTACTGTATCAGCTAAATTCTGTTGTTGCTGGGTTAATTCTTTGTTATTTTGATAAATATCATAAGTGGTAGTACCCAAAAATAATAAAAGTATAACCCAGAATTTCCATTTGCTATTTAGTGCTATAGTATTTCCCAGACCAAATGCAATAAATACAACTGCCATGACTGCCAGAGGGAAAGTGTGAGAAGGATATAATTGAGATGCTTTTAGAGATGAGAACGTGTAAAATAAAAAATTACCAATAAAAAAGACAGCGATTATTTTAGAATTATGTGTTTTTACTAAAAACCACATACCTAATAACGCAACAATCGTAAAGAATATATTAATAGGTTTGGCGATGAATTCGTTAATGTAGCCCATATTGAAATAGGTCGCCATGGGGTCGTGGTTTACTTTGGTGACTAATCCACCTAAAAATGATTTCATAACCACCAGCGTATCGGTGATAATAAAGGGCATTAACGCAAAAAAAGCTAAACAAACAACTCCGAAATAATTAAAATACGTTTTCCAATGAATTTGATATTTTCTCAAATGATTCAATAAGCTCACAATAACGAATGGACTCAAAAACAGGTAAATGAGCCGTTGGGTGAACGTTAAAATGAACAAGATAATTAGGGTAGTGGCAAACTTGGGTGTTATGGTTTCTGAAAATAGAATATTAACGATAATGTATAAAAAAAGGCTTCCAGCCAGTGCTTCGGGGCGTATAAGTTGTGTAGATAACCAAATTACATTCATACACAAGCACAGGATGTATAAAAATAATTTAGTATTGCTATTCAAAGCCTTAGATTTACTATGGATAATTACCTCAATTGTTTTGTAAATAATAAAAGCGATTAAAGTAAATTGTACCAAACGCTCCCAAATGATGAATTCCTCACGGTGATTGAGGTAATAAAAGGTATTTTTATCTATCAGGGTGAGAATATCAGTAAAACCGTGTACGCCCGAAAACTGGCTGATGACGGAGATGCCACACCAAACAATAAATAAAAGATAGGCAATAAAAGTACTTGGTAAAGCCGCCCATTCTAAGGCTCTGGGGGTGTTGCCGTACAGTAGAAAAATACCTGATTCACCAATAAAGTTTTCGTCGGTAGTGTAAGTAATGAGTGGTGGCGGTGAGATAATCCCGTAATATAAACTTATCAAAAAAAGAACAATGATAACACCTATTGATATGAAAGTAAGATTACGGGCTGAATACATGGAAAATTGTAATGTTCGAGTATTTTACAAAATTAATCAAAAAATACCGAACAGAAGTTGATTTGAGCGTTTATCTGTTTAGAAAGGATACCCCACGGCAATATTCAGAATTAGATTATCGCTTCGCCATTGTGGGTCTTTTAGATTAAAGTTTTTCAAAACCCATCTTTCATTTTCAGGTAGAAATGGTTTTCTAACGGGAGTTGCCAAATCAAATCGTAATACTAAATAGCTGAAATCCAACCTTAAACCAATTCCAGTGCCAATAGCAATTTGTTTGTAAAAGTCTGAACCAAATAAAGCCCCTTCTCCGTAATCATCGATATTTTTCTGTGTCCAAACATTACCCGCATCGATAAAAAAAGCACCATTTACGTATTTATTAAACTTCATGCGGAGTTCGGTATTAAGTTCAAGCCTTATATCGCTCGTTTGACTTCCTAAGACCACATTATTCACGCCATCACTGGAAAAGTAATTTCCCGGACCAATACTCCGAGCAGTAAAGGCACGAATACTATTATTTCCTCCCGCTGAATATTGTTTGGTAGATGGAAGCGATTGGGAGTTCCCATAGGGTAGTCCGTAACCTACCACAAAGCGATTAGCTAAATTTAAACTTTGATTGATGGTGTAAGTGTATCTCAAATCGGCATCCAATCTTAAGTATTGGGCATAGGTAACGTTAAAAAGTTTCCCTTCATCATCAGAGGTTTTTGCCGCTATTTTTGATAAAAGTCCTGCAAAATTTCCAGCTATCTCAACTCCCCCTGTGAATCTAAATTGTCCTCTTTTGGCAATGGCAGACGTAGGATTGTAGGTGAAAGTATATCCCGAACTCATGATGATAGTGTTATTCAATGTATTTAAGAGAGCAAAGGGATTATCACTTCTGAAAACCTCATTTTGAAACGCTTCCGTAAAATCTCCCTTTACAAGGTTAATCGAAATGGGGTTTAGTGAATGTTCTATATTATTATTCTGTTTCCAAGCGTAGCCCATGGTGGTAATGAATGACGTTTGGCTGTATAAATCGCCTACTCTTCTGATTTCATAACTGGTGGTAATATTAGTTTTGGGTAAAGCCTGATTTCTGGCAGGATTCACACGAAAAAAAGGAATAATAAACCTCGGAATTGATAAGTTGGCTGCTATTGAAAACTTACTGGTATTGATTGCACCAAGTGTTACACTGGCACCTCCGACTTGAAAATCCAACCCTGCCGAAGCGGTTATTTTAAGAAGCTCAGCTCCACGAAAAGTATTTTTATTGACCCATGAGATTCCCAAATTTGTACCTGTGAAATCATTAGACTTGGTAACACCACTGAGTTCAGCGACTACCGACTTAGCTTTTAGAGGTGTCAAATAATAGTTTACATCTAAAAGAGCTGAATCGGAGCGAGGAACTAAAGTGAATGAATTTTTTACGAATTTGAAATTGTTATTCAAATTGATTAATCGGGATAAAGACAAATCTTGTACGCTGCTGCTGTACCTACTGCCGTGCCTGAAACCGATGGCTTGAGCAAAAATTTTGGGTTTGTAAGAATCTGTACGGTCTATAATGTGAAGTCCACGATAATTTAGTCCAATATTTTGATTGTCAGTTGAATCGTTGTCGTTTCGGTCGTTGAAGTCCGTTAAAACATTTACATTTCTTATTCTATAAACTTTTCGGGCAACTTGAGAAGTAGAAGGTTTTATTTCTACCGATAAGTTGACGGTGTGATTTCTTTGTGAAGAGTCAGCTTTGATAATGATAAAATCGGGTTGAAAATAGTAAAAACCTTGTTTTTTCAACACATTATCAATTCTTATCCGCTCGGCACTAATAACATCAAAACGATAGGGCAGTCCTTTTTTTAAAAGAGAATTTTGTTGAGAACTTACAAACGATTTCCCAAATATGGTGGTATCACCTCGAAAAATAACGCTATCCAAATAATATCTTGGGTACAGTTTTGTGGTATAAATGGCTTTGGCTTTTCGGTTTTTCTCTGCTAATTCCCCAACGGCATTAGACCTAAAATATCCTTCATTATTTAGTAAAATATTAATTTGTTTGGCGTTTGCTCCAGTTACGCTCTTACTGGCTAATACGGGAGGTTCACCGAATCGTTTCCTAAAAAAACTTTTAAAGCCTTTTTCATTTTTAGGTTCGCCAAAAAGATAGTAAAACCAAACTTTATACGGAAAGCCAAAGAGGGTTGAATTGGGTTTGGGTTTTACAAATTCGTTGAGTTGGGCTTCAATATTCTTTACTTCCGTTTTGGCAATGGTTGAATCGGCTATCACTTTTACCATTGCACCCGTGTACAAACTTTCTCCCGCAGGAAGTTTTTTAGTAACAGAACAACCCGCCATTACCATTACTAACAGCCAAAACGATGAGAACAGAATATTTTTATTGCTTATAATCATAAATTACTTTTAGTATTTTTCTTTTTTGAAAAAACTTCTTTAAACTTTCCGTATTCCATGGTGATGGTGAAGCCTACGCCTGTTTCTACTACGAAGCCTTCTAAAACTGACTGAAATTGATTTTTTCGGAATGCCTTGAATAAATATCTACCATCATCTGTGAGTTTGTAATTAACCGTCAGATTATCGAATACTTCAGATGGATTTCTGGAAATTTTTGAGGTGTTTTCAAGCTCAAAGTTTCTACCAACTTTTACCTCAATTTTGTCATTGAAGAAGGCTTTTGACAGTCCAAGACTTAAATCGGTTCGGGTACTGGATTGACCATTGAAAAAGTCTTGTGAAGAAGTCAAATTAACATCCAAATCAATACCTTTGATGAGGTCGGAGGCAAATCTATCTAATTGGTCAGATAAAAGTTTGCTCACACTTTGCCGAGCCAATGCCTCAGCGTTGAGTCCTCCGCTGCCATTAGAAAAGAAGTCCGCTGATTTTTCCGTGAAAAATCGGTTGAGAATTAACAAAGCAAAAACTTGTTTATTGATTTCGTTTTTGTTTTCAATATTTAGTTTTCCTAATTTATCTTCTACTTTCTTAACGACAGCATTTTCAACCAATGATTGTTTTTCAGCAACTTTAATTTCAAAAGAAACATCGGGCTTCGATAGTCTGCCCGCCATTTTTAAATAAACATCAAATGCCATTTTCTGACGAAAACTATTTTGATTCCCACTCAATTCATTGCTCATCAAATCAAGTGGTGCGGCATTTACCGTATAAATGGCGTTAATGTTTATATCTGCGTTCATAGGGTCGCCAGTCCAAATAATATTGCTTCCTTTCTGAATGGTAAATTGTCTTTTTAGTACCTCAAACGTTAAGCCGTAACTGCCTTCGGTGAGGTCGTATGAACCCAACAAATAAGGTTGTCCGTCAGCTGTGACACCTGCATTTAGGCGGGCATTACCCTTCACTTTCAGATTATCACCGTTTATCTCATCAACAACAATCGTAAACTCTGATTTATCATTGGCTTCGATATTGAGAGAAATCTCTGAGATAAAATCATTCGTAAATCGCTGTTCTTGTAAACTGTCTTTTTTGACTGTATTTTGGGAATTATTTTTATTGTTTACAAATACCACCACTCCTTCACTTTCACTCAATTCATCAAAGCTGTCAGGAACAATGATGGAGATATTACTTTTCTCTCTGACTTTAATGTCTCCCTCAATTTTTGCTTTTTCAGAAACTCCCTGCAAACTCAAATTTGCATCTATAAAACCTTTTCCATAGAACAAATCATTGTCTTTTCGGGTAGAGTTTAACACCATAAAGTTTTGGGTATCAATGGTTAAATCGTATTTTACCGAAGAAGCGTCTTTCAAAACAATGTTACCATCTACTCTTAATGGCTGGTTGAGTGTATCACTCACCGTGAATTTCTTTAGCTTGATAGTTTGTCCTTCAAAAAACAGTTGCTGTTGGTCGATTAAATAACGACTTCCTAATTTTGAAACATCAAAAGCAACCTTACTAAAATCAAGATTTCCAGCTATCTGAGGGTTTGAAGTAGCTCCTTTAATTACTGCTTTTCCAGTTAAGTTTCCTTTAGCACGCCGTAACTATCCAAAACTAAACGCTTCTACGGTTTCTGCTCCTAACTTATTGATTATGAGGTTTAAATCAAGAGGGTTTTTGGTGTTCAAATAATAATTTCCAGCTAATTGTATGTCATTATTCACTCCTAAAATACTGGCTTTGGTGGTGATTTTCGTGGCAGTTTCATTAAAAACATTCACCGCTACATCGCCAATGGTAATTTTTTGAAACTGGAAGTTTTTGATACCTAAATCACCCGTAAACGAAGGCGATTCCATGAAATTACTGAGTAGAATTTTTCCGTCAATTTTCCCACCTGCCAGTGTTGAATCTGAAGAAAATAAAGAAATGAAATTTTCAATGTCTAAACTATCTGTTTGAATGGTTAGCGGACTATTCGGAATACCCGATGGGCTATGTACCGACAACCGCTGTTCCCCACGATTAATTAAAAACTGATGTGCTAATAATCCCGTTTTTCCGTATTGAAAATACCCCGAAGAATCAACCTGCCAGGGTAAGTAATTGACCAACAATCCACGTCTGTTTAAATTGATACGGTATTGATTATCAATGTTTTGTAAAATTCCAGCAATTTCGTGTCGGTCTTTGTTGAGGGAGTCTTTGAAAGTAGCCTTAAAGTTGGCAGAGTTATTAGCAACGTCTCCAGTAATAGTACTTTTTCTGACTTTAAATCCGTCAAAATTGATACCATCCAACTGCCCTTTGTAGGTCAACGATTTATCGTTTCCTACCATATTGAGGGACACATTATTAATCTGAATGGTGTCATATTCGGCAAAAGGCATGAATAAAGAAGCATTTAAAACAGTTCCAGATTGACTATCAATATTTGCTGTAAAATGAGTGGTATCTAAACGACTGAGATTGGGAACAAATGCTTGTAAAACAGGGTGTTTTACCAATTTTATGTCCATTTTTAGGCTGTATGGATTGGTGATTGGCTGGGCGGCAATATCGGGAATGACAAAATACCTATTAATCGTATTGATGAAAATATCCGAAAGTTGTAAATAATTGAAATTTCCCTTTAAACTCGCTTTGGCAAAAGGGGCATCCATGAATATCTGTTTCTCATTCAGGATGTTTTTAGCAATTAAAGTAACATTGTTCAATGGAATAGGTTTGCCATTATTATAAAGCGTCCCCTGATTGATAACCACTTTACCACTGGGGTTTTCAGGGTTACTAACGGGTAAATCAATGTCAATATCCCCCTTTATGGTCATATTATTACTGTATAGACCCAAAGGTTTTAAATTCAATTCATTTATTTTAACATTTCCTTTAATACCAGGAAATTCCTGTGAAATATCAAACGCAGTATTAATAGCTAACGAAACGTTGGGGTCGTTGATATTGCCCTTGATTTGGGCAATTTGATTGGCTAAACTTCCTACCAACGCCATGTTTTTATAGTTATACCCTTTAATTTCAGCCTCTTGTATCAAACCTTCAACGGAGGCATTCATCGTTTTGGGGTCAATCCCTCTTCCGTTTATTTTGGCATTAAGCGAAAGTTTGCCTAACTGTTCAGTTTGTTTGAGAAATTTCCCCATTTCAAAACTGTTTAGTGTTATTTCGCCGTTGTATTGCTGATTTTTATTGGCAGTAATATTGATTAATTTACCTTTAAAAGATGCGTTTCCTAAATCAGATTTTAATTGCGTATTAAGATTCAAGTCGTTAATTTTTCCGTCTATTTTGCCAGTGAGTGCGATTTTTTGCGGAAGGTCAATGTTTTGAGGAATCATCTCAGATGGCACCATCCTCATAAGGTCTTTTTTAGTAAGACCAATTTCTGAAACATTCAGATTGAGTGCAGTTTGCTCAACGTTAGGTAAGCCCATAATTTGCCCATTGAATCGAACTTTCGTTTGATTAAAAGCACTAAAAGTCGCATTCGTTATTTTAAGGTTATTAATTTTTCCAGTCAATAAACCGTTAAATTTTAGTATTTCTTGGGCATTTCCTTTGAAGGGTGGTGTATTGGCTAAATTGGGAACTAACCATAAAATATCTTGAAAGGCTAATTGACTATTTTTGAGGGAGGTTTTGATACTGGTTTGTCCAATATCTTTTATTAAATCATCTTGCGACTTGTAATTCATCACCAACTCATCCCGCAAAATACTTTTGGGAGTTTTCAGCAAAAACTTTTTGAGAAACATCTGCTTATTGGTGTACGCAAAATCTGTTTGTAAGTTTTGTAACTGAAACCCTGATTTTTCGTTGAAAGAACTGCTGAAAATCCAACCTGATATTTGATTGGGTGAATAGTAAAACCTTTCCGAATTGAGTTTTAAGTTGTTGATTTTCAAATTATTAAAATCAATCCCTTTTGATAAGAATGGTGCGTTGAAATCTTGGTATTGAATAGTATTTTGGTCCAAAACAATTTTGTCTATCAATACTCTCCAATTATTGGCAGTGGAGTTGGTAGGAGTGGACTTTACAATTTTTTGCGATTTTTTTAAAAACTTCACCGAAGCCGTTGTATTGAACAATTCTAATGATTTTAAATGGATATTTTCATTGGCTAAAGATAATTTTTCACCTTTAGAACGTAATCTGCCTAACGATACCGTATTCACCAAGCCTGAAGTCTCATCGGTTATTTTCCAGTTTATTTTTCTTAAATCCAACGTTCCGAAAGCTAAATCAAGGGTATCATTAGTTTGAACTGTTGGACTGGATTCTACTTTCTTTAGTGGGTCATACAATCTCAGGGTAAGATTGCTCTCTTCCAATTCTAATTGATTCAAATGATAGGTGGATGTATTTGGGGCAATCGCATCAAATCCTGTTTTGGTTTTTTTTATAAATGTTTTTGCTTCAACTCCAGAAATATCATCTCGGTAATTAATGCCTACGTTTTTAAGATTTATCGTTGAAATATGATACAAAAATGGGGAGGAGGTAGCCGTATCTGAAACGGCAGTAGATGACTCTTTGCTCTGAAAAGCGTTCAATAATTTAGTGAAATTAAAAGTAGTGTCGGGTAAGGTTCTTTTGATATTGAGTTTTATATTTTGAAGAGCAATTTCATTAATGGCTACTTTATTTTTCAGAAGTTCCATCATATCAATGTCCACGTACAGCTTTTGACCAGCCAGTAGTGTATCTCCATAATTATCACTAAAATAAACCCCTTCCAAGGCAATCCAATCGGGGATTTTATATCTAATCTTCTCAATGGAAAATGGTTGATTGACAGTTCGTTTTAGGTAATTGGTTACTTGAGTAGTGAGAAACCTTTGTCCAGATGGTCTTTGAAGGTAAAAGAAAGTACCCACTAATAATAACACTACCGCAAGAAGAACTATACCAACTATTTTTACAAATTGCTTCATGAAGTGTTAGGTTCGTAAGGAAGAAGGTTACGCTTTTACTGAATCAGAAAATAGGATGACGTAGAGACGCATCGCATACGTCAAGGTTATTTTCACTAAACAGTGGAACGGCTAAACTAACTTGCTGATTTTCAGTAGTTATCTTTAGTCGTGCCACAGTTTAGCGAACACTTCATACGCCTTGCATTAGCTTGAATACTTGTTCTAAAGTTATCTTTTAAAGGTATTATTCTCAAAAGTTGTATTAAACACAATACTGGTAGTTAGCTTAATGTTTCTTTTGTCGATACTACTATAATATGTTCCTGCAGATGGATATTTTATGCCAAAATCAGAAGTTGTGTACGTATTAAACTCTTTCGTGATAATTTCTCCAGTTGATAATTTTTCTACTTGTTTGGTAAGCAAATTGGTAAAATTATCGAAGTACAAATCGTATTTAATATCTTTTCCAGATAGTTCAACACGATGAACTCTTTGGGCTCCCAACACTTCCAATCCTACATAAGTAGCAATATAACCTTTTTTCTGATAATCATAAAAAGGGGCAAGCATATCAATTACCTCTCTTCTCATTACCACTCTTTCTTTATCACTTAAATCTTTTACGTCATAAACAATAGTTTTATCTCTACTTCCCGTCGGAATCTTAAAAAAAGCATCCGAAGGACTGATAGCATAAATAAACCCTCTTTTCATGATGGTTTTTGTTTTTAGCATTGATACATCAGGTATTGAAGCCTTCACCTCCATATCAAAGTCGCTCGGTGCATTTGATACATAGGACTGTTTGAGTGTGTACGTTTTTACACTATCCCAAAGTGCTTTTCCTCCAGATGCTTTAAAGTGATTATCAAAAACATCATCCACCGACTGTGCAAAAATATGAATTACCGAAAAAGTAATCATGAAAATAATCAAGCTCGTTTTCTTCATTATTGATTTAGTTTTATTGCGTTTTAGAAATTATAACTAATAAACGAATTATTTACGAAAAATAAGATAGTTGGTCACTTAAAATCATGAAAGGATTTTCTTTAGTATAAATATTTAAAGACAAATAATAGGTCTATTTCTGAATACTAAAAATTCATTCCACTCTATCAAATAATGGATGATTCGTAGAAAAAAGTCCACAATGAAACAGCCGATGATAAAATTTTACTATCATAGGTAAGATTTTTGGAAATATTTTTTATTTTACATCAATACATATCACCTTGAAAATTAATATTTTAAGCGACCTGATGAAATTTTATTGTATAAAAAATAAACAATGGCGTGAATAAAATTAAAATTTGAAGTTGTGAAGTCCAATTCTATCCTCTATATTTGCATCAAGTTTGAGACAATTTAAATGCCCAGATGGCGGAATTGGTAGACGCGCTGGTCTCAAACACCAGTGCCTTTATTGGCATGCCGGTTCGACTCCGGCTCTGGGTACGTAAGACCTTGCAATTTATTTCATAATTGTAAGGTCTTTTTCTTTTTGGTTATTAAATTTGAGCATGAATAATATCCCATTTGTTGCTTATACAGATTGTCTGCTAATCTTCGGTGTTGTCTATCTTATTTTTTTTAGAAAAATACAGTCTTCTCGTCCACTTTTTATTTTTCTATTCTGTGCCATTCCCATTGTATTTTTTTATTTAGCTATTTTCTTTCTTACGGATAATATTCCATTTAAAGATGATTATGTTCTGTTGGAATCGCTGTATAAAATGCAAACAGCTTCATCGTTAACCGAATGGCTACAAGCATTTTTTAAACAGGTAAATCAGCACCGTTTTGGTTTTGAACGTATAATGATGTTAGGTATCTTAAAATTGATGGGTTCTGAAAATATCAAAGCCCAAATTATCATCGGAAATGCTTTTCTATTGGGTATCTTGTACTTATTCGTTAACTTTTTTAAAGGTTTAAAACTACATTCGCTATACTTTATCCCTATTGTTTTCTTGCTTTTTAATTTTACATATTTTGAGAATGCTACTTGGGGAATCGCTGCTATACAGAATACTCCAATTTTATTTTTTGCACTACTAACAATACACCTTTTGTCAAAAAATAATGTTAAGTATTTTCTCTTTTCTTTATGTTTTGCTGTTGTTACGATGTTTACTTCTGGCAATGGACTGGCAATTTGGATAGTGGGAAGTGTATTACTCATCTTTCAAAATAATTGGAAAAATTTAGGCATTTGGCTATTGATAGCTGCCTTATTTTGTACGTTCTATTTTTCCTTCGATTATGAATTTATTTCAAGTGATAAGACTAACTTATGGAAACATCCAATATTAAATGGCTTTTTCGTACTGGCTTTCTGGGGAAATATTTTCTATGAAAATCAATTACATCCCTTTATCAACGGTTTGTACTGGGATGTAGTTTTATGTGTGCTTAGTGGTGCTTTCATAGCAGTAGTAGGGCTTGTATTAGCAACTAAATTTTTGAAAAATTATGGTAATAATATGAGCTATAATCTTAGTTTTCTGACAGGGGCTTTTTTGTTTTTAGCGTTTACTGGGCTAATGTTAGTAATGAGTCGCCCTGTTGATTTTAAAATTTTTAATGGAGGTGAAGTTTTATCTCGGCGATATATGATTTTTGGGGTGGTGTTTCTCTGTATCGGTTATTTAATTCACTTGTTTTTATGGCAAAAATATCGAAAAGTTCAAGTGGTAAGTACCATCAGTTTTACTATTATCGCAATTGTTGTGAATATCAATAGTTACTATAAATCATTGCCTAATGCTTATACTTTGCAACAAGAATTACAATTAGATGGTTATTATTGGCTGCATCATAAAATGCTATTTTCTTTTAGTGAAAAATATGGTGAAAAAATGGGATATAATCACCCAACTTACATGATAGATTTGATAAACAATATTAACAATGGAGGAATCTATTCAGTTACTGATAAAAATACCCAACTCAATTTTGAATTGCTGAGAAATGCTAATGTTATTAATTCTGAGAATTGGAGGGGAGTTTTAGATATCGTAACATTGAAAGGGGAAACAATAACGCAAGGATTGAAAGAAAGGATATTATTTAGAGTAGGAATGCCCAATCGAGAAAAATTATCTTACTTAGGTTTAAAGTCTAATAAAAATGTTTTTTTGATGCCAGCTGTACCCCAAAAACATGCATTTATGGATATGTTATTCAAGCAATGTTACCTTAAAGATGAGTTTTTTTATGAAACATGGAAGGCAAAATTTCCTGCTGCTCATTACGAAATTTGGGTTTTGGAGAAAACCCAATCATCATTAAAGCCTCAATACACTGGTAAAAATGTAAGTCTTTAAGTTACTCCTCCACTGAAAAATAGTGGTGAGTAACTTTACAATTTAAGATTTCTTTAGAATAGCAAAAAACTCGAGGACGAATCCTGCTAATACAATAATTGGTCCGAGGGTCAGTCCTAAAAAACCAAATCCAAACTCCTCTTTATCAAGACTCATCACAAAAAAACCTACCAAGATAATGGCAATTCCTGCGAGCATTAAAGTATAATTTGTTTTTCCAAAGGGTAATTTTTCTTTATTTGTCATTGTTTAATTTATCTAAGATAGTTGTTGTTCAACTAATGAGAATTTTAAAATTGAGTTTACTTATAATGTTGATTATGAATAACTTGATTATTATGTCGGGTTATGATGTAATCAATATAATTCGTCAAGTGAAAGTTTCAAATATCGTTCCACAGATTGGAATGTACTCAATATGCCAACCAAAACTCCAATTACCAAAATGCCCAAAATAAGCATGATGAGCTTAGAGGTTTCTTGTAGCATCCCTAATCCGTCAATTCTCTGAACGGCTATTTGTTGTATAATAATTAATAAAGTACAGGCTACTAAACCACTTATGAGTCCTTGCAGTCCACCTTTTACGATGAATGGCTTCCTGATAAATGCGTTAGTCGCTCCTACCAATTGCATACTTCTAATGAGAAATCTTTGTGAATACAGGGATAATTTTATGGTGTTATTGACCAAGATAACGATGATTACCAACAACAAGATTACAAAAACAGAAAGTACCAAATATATTTTTGAGATATTTCTATTGACTTCTTCCACAAAGTTTTCAACGTAAGCTACTTCATGTACGCCCGATAGTTTTTCCAAGTCCGTTTTTATCTCTTTCAGTTGTACTTCATTAAAAAACTCATCCTTGATTTTTACAGCATATACATTATGAAGCGGATTATTATTGCCCAATAATTTACGATAATCTTCTCCTGATTCTTGAATGAACTGTTTGGCTGCTACTTCTTTAGAGATAAAATTGATTTGGGGCGAGTTCTCTTTTTGTAACACAAATGGCTTTTTAGCAATAAGTTTGAAAATAGAATCTAATTTGCTGGTTGATAAATCATTATCTAAATACACCTGCACCTCCACGTTTTGCTTTACCAATTCGGCTAATTTACGGGCATTGAGTGTCAGCAATCCGCAAAGCCCGATGAGGAAAAGAGCAATGGTCAAACTAATAATCACCATAGCATTGGGAGTACTACCTAATTTTTTGATTTTCGACATGCTATAATATTTGAAAAATGAAGGATTATCTAACTTAGTAATGAAATTACGAATTTCCTCCTTTCCAGACAAAGTTACAATTATTAATTTCTATATAAACTCAATTAACGCTTTTTAACACAAAAGCCAACATATTATGCTGGCTTTTGTATTGGGTATGAATTCAAATTTTAGTTTCTACGTTCAATTTCATCTCTGATTTTTGCGGCTTTTTCGTATTCTTCATTATCCAAAGCCTCTTTCAACATATTATTTAATACTTCAACGGGGTTTTCTCTCAATAATTCCCCGAAGGTTTTCTGAGGCTTGATATCTTCATCTAATTCCTCCATTAATTCATCTTTTGAAGATTCATTGATAGAAATTCCTGCTTCAGATAATACATTTTCGTAGGTATAAATGGGTACATTAAAACGTAAACCAATGGCAATGGCATCAGAGGGACGAGCATCTACATAAGTATCTTTAATTCCATCTGAACAGTGAATTTTAGCAAAAAATACGCCTTCTTTAATATCCGTGATAGATATTTCACTTACGGTGTAATGAAATGTTCTGGCAAATGATTTGAATAAATCATGTGTCATGGGTCGGTTGGGTTCAATTTTCTCAATTTCTATGGCAATAGCCTGAGCCTCGAACATCCCAATGATGATTGGTAGTCGTCTCGGACCGTATTCTTCTCCGAGTACCAATGCAAATGAGCCTGTTTGTGATGAACTGGGCGACAGTCCGAGTATTTCTAATTTTATTTTCTCCACTTTATGTTTAGTAAATTATTATTGAGATTCGAGATGCAAGTGATGGAAGTACAAAGAATTGATTTGTCAATCATTTTCTCAAAACTAACATCCGACAAAGATATAAACCTTAAATTTTTTAAAAAAGTTTTCTATTAAATGATTCAAAACAAAAGACCCACAAAATATTTTGTGGGTCTTGAAAATGGCTTTAAATATAAAACGACTATAATGCTTTTACAGCTTTGGTTAATCTTGGTAATACATCGAAAACATCGCCCACAATTCCGTAATCAGCCGCTTTGAAGAAAGGTGCTTCGGGGTCTTTGTTAATTACCACAATTACTTTTGAAGAATTAACGCCTGCCAAATGTTGGATTGCTCCAGAAATACCCGCAGCTATGTATAAATTTGGAGAAACCTTAATACCTGTTTGTCCTACGTGTTCGTGATGAGGTCTCCAGTCAAGGTCAGATACTGGTTTTGAACAAGCTGTCGCTGCACCTAAAGCGTTTGCCAAATCTTCTACGATTGCCCAGTTTTCGGGTCCTTTCAAACCACGACCAGCCGATACGACTAAATCAGCTTCTGGCAAAGAAATAGAGCTTGATGCCTTGTGTGTACCTGTAACTTTTACAGCAAAATCTGCGTCATTTAAGTTGGGCGTGAATGGCTCTACATTGGCAGTGTTGCCAGATTCTACTACTGAAACTGCATTTTTCTTGATGGCAATAATTTTCTTTTCGCCCTTCAATTCAACGGTAGCAAAAGCCTTTCCTGTGTAAATACTGCGGGTAACTTTGAAACCGCTCGACAAGTTAGGCAAGTCGGTGACATTTGAAACAATAGAAGCCTTCAATTTGCCAGCGGCACGTGCTGCTACGGCATCACCCAATGATGATTTTGCTAAAACTACAATTTCTGCACCTTCTTGTGCTACCGCCGAAGCCAATACGTCGGCATATGCTTGAATATTTCCTGTTGCCAAGCGAGCATCATTAGCATGAAGAACCTTGGTAGCTCCAAAGTTTCCAGCTTTCGACAATTCGTCTTGTGCAGCTGTACCGATGGCTAAAACCGTTGCGGTTGTGCCTTTCATTTTGGCGACTTCTGCACCATAATAAACGGCTTCGAGCGATGATTTTTTCAACGCTCCGTTATCTATTTCTGTGAATATGATTACTGACATGATTCAATTATGAATGAGTGAATGATTGATTGAGTGAATGTTTGATAAGATGATGAATTGAAAACTCATAACTTATACCTACGCCCTCATACCTAAAACTATAATACTTTTGCTTCGTTTTTCAATAGAGCAATTAATTCTTCTGCGTTTTCAGCAGCAATCATTTTACAAGCACCTTTAGGAGCAGGTAAAGCATATTTTTCGGTGATGGTCATGTCTTCACCTACGGGTTCTACCACTTTCAATGGCTTTGTTCGGGCAGTCATGATACCACGCATATTCGGGATTTTCCATTCGGCAATTGGTTCTTGACAACCTAATACCAAAGGTAAAGAGGCTTCAATATCTTCTTTACCACCTTCAATTTCACGAGTCATTTTAGCAGTTGTTCCATCAATCTCCAATTTCATTACTGGTGATAAAGATGGAATGCCTAACATTTCTCCTACCAATCCGTGTACAACACCACTGTTGAAGTCAATAGATTCACGTCCCATAAGTATTAAATCGTACTTTTCTTGGGCGGCAATAGTAGCAATTTGAGTGGCTGTGAAGTAAGAATCTTTCGGCTCACAGTTTACTCTGATGGCATCGTCTGCTCCAATAGCAAGGCATTTACGAATTACTTGTTCAGAGTCAGCTTCTCCCACGTTTAGCACCGTAACCGTTCCACCATGAGCTTCCTTTAATTCAACGGCTCTTGAAAGCGCATAATCATCGTAAGGACCAGTGATAAAAGTTACACCTGCTTTATTAAATTTGGTATCTCCGTCCGTAAACGATATTTTCGCAGTGGTATCGGGGACACTCGTTACACAAACTAAAATTTTCATTGGTTTTTATTTTAGGCACCAAGGCACGAGGCACAGAGGTACAGAGTTTTGACTGGTATTTGTTTTTGGTACAAAGTTTAAACTGAATTTGAGATGGATTTGTTAATCAAATTTTAGCATCTTTAAATTCAATCGCAATATTAACGAAAAGTTTTAAAAATAGTATGCTTGCATACTATTTTTTCAAAAAAATATTTTTTATGACAAATCGATTAGAAATTTTACGCCAATTTGTGGAAGGAGAACCACAAGACCCATTTAATCATTATGCCTTGGCAACTGAACTTTTGAAGAGTGAAAAACAAGAGGCTAAAAAGATTTTTGAGTATTTGGTAAATAATCATTCAACTTATTTAGCCACTTATTATCATTTAGGAGCATTGTACGTGGAATTGGGAGAAAATGATTTGGCGTTATCAACCTATCAACAGGGAATTACCTTAGCTGAAAAGATAGGGAACGATAAGGCACATAAAGAATTGAAAGGAGCTTATCAAATGTTATTGGATGAATTAGAGGATTAGACGTAAAATCGAAAAAAAGGGCAAGTTGTTAATCTTGCCCTAATAATTTTATTTTTTATTACTAATTGTTTGTAATTCGTTCACTTTCATTTTAATAAACTCGTTCTGGTTCTTTAATTCTTGATTTTCCTTCTTTAATTCAATCATATAGAGTGTTAATTCTTCTATTTTTTCTAAGAGTTTAGCTGCGAGTTTATCATTTTCAATCCCTTTTTCTGTCATTTCTTGTGCAGAAGGTAAGTTGGGTAAATGCTTGTTCGCTTTTATGAATCTTTCAACTTCGGTTAATGATTTGAGTTGATAATTCTGTTCAAAAACCTTATCAGACCAATCTTCTGGCTTTGAAATTTGTGTTCTTGGTTTTTCGAGAATGACTCGCCCTTTTGCGTCCACAGTAAGAAATTTTGAGACATTACTCTGTTTTAAGTTACTAAATAATAGCCCACTTTCATTTTCTTTCCCAGAAGCCACTTCTAATCTTGCCGTTGGATTAGAAGTACCGATGCCTACTTTTACCTCTGTATTTCCTAAAACCAAGCCATTTTCTACGCTAACCGAAGCTCCGTAGCCGATAGCGGTAGAATAATTTATTGATTTTTCATTTTTAGTATTCGCCCCTAACAAAAGATTCCCTTTTCCTTCTAAGGTATCTTCATGTCCAGTACCAAGAGCTATGCTTTCTTTTTCATCTTGGAAAAGAAAGCGATTATTTTGATAAAATAGCCCATCATTATAAGCAACAAAAGCAAAATTTCCTTTCACGGTGAGTTTTTGCGTAGGCCAAGCCGTACCAATACCTACTTGAATATTGTTGATAGTATCACCCAAAATCATGGTATTACTTCTAACAGCCCTCGAAGAACTGCCTATAGCGGTGGTATTGGTGAGCGTTGCTCTATTGGCTCCGTCTGGATAGGAATAACTGCCCAAGTAAACGTTAGAACTTGAAGTAGTAAGGTATTGCCCTGCGTAGCTACCAATACATACATTACCACCTCCCGTAGTAACATCTTGCCCACTAAAAGCACCCAGCATGACATTATTAGCACCTCTACTTTTGTTACCCGCACTAAAACCAACATATACATCGTAGTCGCCATAGGTTAGTCCAGCACTTGATAGAAAGCTACCTCCTCTACCAGCAGACGCTCCAACTGAAACGTTAAAATCACCTCTATTATAGCTACCTGCTCCCGAGCCAATAGAAGTATTGTATGTGCCAGTTTCGACAGCATTCCCTGTGTTGCTTCCTATGGCTGTATTGTTCCCCCCAGTGGTATTATACCCAGCATAGCTACCTAAATAGGCATTATTACTTGATGTACTATTGTTGTAACCAGTAGCAAATCCAATAAAAGTATTGCTAATACCTGTATCATTGGTGTATCCAGAATAACCTCCAATAAAAGTATTATTAGCAGTAGCTACTGTAGTTTGATTAAACCCTGCATAATTACCAATAAAAAGATTCTCACTACTGGTTGTGAGGTTATATCCTGAGTTTCTCCCCAATAAGATATTGCTTTGTGCAGAGGATAAATTATAGCCCGCTTGATAACCTAAAACAGAATTATATGAACCACTAACAGCCGAAGCATAGCCTGTTTGATTACCAATAAGAATATTATAAGCACCACTCGTTAGACTAAAGCCACTTTGATAGCCCAATGTAGTATTGTAAGAGCCTGTTAAGTAATTGCTACTATTACTATATCCTGATTGTTCTCCTGCCAGTACGTTATAGCTACCTGTGGTCAAATAAGTGCCTGCTTCTGCTCCAAGCACGGTATTTCTTGTACCTGTGGTAATATTTAGTCCAGTATTATAGCCTAAAAAACTATTGTAAGACCCTGTGGTTGTACTTGAACCAAAGCCAGATCCAGCACCTACATACGTATTGTAAGCATTTTGAAAGTTTGATAGTACACCTGGGGCAGAGGTTCTACCAGCATTAAAGCCCAGAAAAGTATTTTGATAGTTATAAAATACCCCAGAGCCAGTCATTGCAGCACCAGCATTTTGCCCAATTACCACGTTTCTATCACCACCTGTTATATTGTAGTTGGTAGTGGTATAAAAAATATTGCCTTGCGAGTAAGAGATATAAGAATAGCAAAATAGAAATATTGCTAAAAATGGATATGTTAGTGTTTTACTTTTCATATTTATATTTTAGTGTTGTTTTTAAGGGTTTTTACAAATTTATTATTTAATCGTTTAGTGTATCAAAAATGGATTGATTATTTAGTTTTTGGTAAAACAATAATCAATCTTAATAAAATGCAATATTGATAAATAGAACAACTCACAAATTCTTACCTGCCACAAAACCCGTTGTCCAAGCGGCTTGGAAATTGAATCCGCCTGTAACGGCATCAATATCAAGGACTTCCCCCGCAAAGAATAACCCTTTGATAATTTTACTTTCCATAGTTTCTGGATGTATCTCATTTAAATCAATTCCTCCGCAGGTCACAAATTCTTCTTTGAAAGTAGTTTTCCCTTTTACTTGATGTGATGAGTTGATGAGATTTTCGATGAGTTTATTGATTTGTTTGCCCGAAATATCAATCCAACGAAGATGCTCATCAATGTCTGACAATTCGCAAAATCGTTTCCAAAGTCGAGATGGAATGTCAAATTGCTGGTTAGATTGTATCAGTTTTTTAGGATTACTTTTTTTGATTTGAGCAATGGTTTCTCGAATGTTATTTTCAGAAATCGTTGGATTCCAGTTGATTACTACGTTAAAGTCATAATGTAAAGCGGCTAAATCTCTGGCTCCCCAAGCTGATAATTTCAAAACGGCAGGGGCTGAAAATCCCCAATGGGTTATCAACAATGCCCCATCTTGTAACAGTTTCTTACCTGCAATTTTTACAGTTGCATGAGGTACACTAACACCCGATAAATCAAGTAAAGGTGAGTTTGGTACATTGAACGTAAATAAAGAAGGTACGGGGGGAACAACCTGATGTCCCGTATCAATAAGCCACTGATAGCCGTCTAAGTTAGGATTCCCTCCCGTTGTAATTAATAGACGGTCAGCTGGTACTGTTTCTCCCGATATTAATAAAACGCCTTTTACTTTTTCATCTGAAATTAAAATTGATTTTACACCGAATGAAGTTCTTACGTCAATTCCTAACTGTCGGGCTTTTTGCTCTAAACATTGGGCAATGGTTTCTGAGTTATCGGTAATAGGAAACATCCGTCCGTCGGCTTCTTTTTTGAGCGTAACTTGATGCTTTTCAAACCATTTTACGGTATCTTGGGCGTTGAATTGATTAAATAATGGACGAAGAAAAGCACCTCCTCGGGGATAAAATTTAGCTAATTGCTTATTGTCAAAACAAGCGTGCGTAACGTTGCAACGACCGCCACCCGAAATCCGAACTTTATTTAAAACAGTTCGATTCTTTTCAAGAAGTATTACTTTTGCATCAGGGTTATGTTCGGCTGCTGTGATAGCTCCGAAAAAACCCGCAGCACCACCACCTACCACGATAATTTGCTTTTTATTCATCTGAAATATTTTGTAAGAATTTCAGCGTAAAATTAACTTTGTAATTACCTAAAACCTAACACTGACAAACTAACCCCAAAATTCCCCATGAATAAAATCAAGTTTTTAATATTTCTCTTTTTCTTGGGTGTGTTTTTATACTATTGGGGCAAACCCCAGCCTATGAAATCATTGAAAAGTGATTTTAATAAAATTCTGGGCAACTCATCGAAAAATGAACCCGAACCGTGGACTCGTGCGGGCAGGGGAGATACGATTGCAACGGATGATGACGCTTCCATTGCCACCGACATTAAGAATAAAGTGAAAGATAAAATTGAAGAAACAGTAAAAGAAGAAGTCAAAGAGAAAGAGAAGTCGCTGTTTGATATTTTTACAAGTAAAGATTCTGAAGAAAATAATAGTAATAAGCAATCGTCTGATTTAGAAAAATACATTCCACATTCCAAAAGTAATAAGGAAATTGTACGCCACAGTGCCTATATCCTCAGTTATCAAGAAGAATTTGAGCTTTCTTCTTGGGTGTTACATCGTTTGGTAAAAGAGGCAGCTTACGGACGGGAGGCACGCTCCAACGAATTTTTACCTGACCCATTAGTTGAATCAGGGTCGGCGGTAACGCAAGACTATTCACGGTCTGGGTATGATAGAGGACACCTCTGTCCAGCGGGTGATTTTAGGCACGATAAAGCCTTGCAAGACGAAACATTTTATATGTCAAACATGGCTCCGCAAGCCCCCGATTTTAATCGTGGTATATGGAATGACTTAGAAAACAAAGTGCGGTCGTGGGTAAAAAAAAGGGGTGAATTAATTATTGTCACAGGTCCAATTTTGAAAAAAGGCTTACCCACCATAGGTAGAATGAATAGGATAGCCGTTCCCGAAAAATTTTACAAAATAGTTTTTGACCCCAGACGTGAAGAAGCCATCGCTTTTTTGTTTCCGAATGAGCCATCCGTTGAACTGGTTAAATCTTTTACCATCAGTATTGATGAGTTAGAGGCAATGACGGGCATAGATTTTTTCGCTAAACTTCCTGATGCTTTAGAGCAAAAACTTGAAACTGATAACAATGTTGATGATTGGTATTAGGCTTTTAGGGATGTAATTGATAGTTTTCGTATTTTTGTTGAATAAATAAACGCTAAAAAAATCTGCTGTGATTAAGGATAATCAAAAACAAATTGTAAGCACCCTCTTTTTCTTCTTTTTTTTCATTGTGATATTGATTTACAAAGATTTCTTTTCAGAGAAAGTCTATCAAGATGAAACCCATTTTTTCAACACCGCCATTTTATTTAGCAAAGAACCAATTCCATCTTTAAACTTACTGAAAACCTATCCCGAATTGAACACACCTTTGCCTTTCATGATTGGGGGATGGAGTATTAATATCTTAGGAGAAAATATTATTCCCTTACGTTGGATGTGTTTTTTACTTAGTTTTCTGATTTTAAACCTTTTTATTTGGGTAGCAGGTAACAGAAATCCACATAAAATTTGGTGGTGTTTATTGGGTTTATGGCTTTTCCCAAGTTATTATTTGTGTACTACCTATTTTTATACTGACATGTTTGCCCTTTCGGTACTACTCGGTGGCATGATTGCTTATTTGAAAAGAAGACATTGGTTGAGTGCCATTTTATTCAGTATTTCTATTTGTTCAAGACAATATGCCGTTGCTTTTCCGTTAGCAATTTTGGCTTTTGAAGCCTTTGAAATATTGAAAAAATATCAGAATATCAACGGGTTATTGAATGATATTTTTAGAAAGATACCTTTGTTTTGGTACGTTTTACCTGTTGTAACTCTCTTATTTTGGGGAGTTTTATGGGGAGGATTTGCTCCTCCCGAAGAAATGGCAAGACAATATTATGATTCATTAGCAAGTTATAAATTTGGATTTGTATTGTACGTTTCTGCTATTACAGCCGTTTATTTTGTCATTCCCGAAATGGTTTTGGGTAAAAAAATAACTTATTACTGGCAGTTTCCCCAGAAAAGCCCCGCCCTTTTTACCATTTTCTTGTTAGTAATTGGTTTAATCGTTTATTTTAGTCCTGCCAAACAAACTTACAATCCATATTTTACGTGGCCCTACATGGGTTACGTTGATCAAGGTTTATCTGTGATGGGTTTTAGTTATCATTTGAAACAAATTATTTTTGGTTTGTTGATGCTCATTTCACTGATGCGATTCATTTCACCTTCAATGACACTCATTAGTTGGGTTTTCATTGTAAATACCCTGTTATTGGGAAAAGCCCAACTTTCGTGGGATAAATATTCGCTTCCTACCATGATGGTTCTGTGGTTTTTAGTTTTATGGGAAAAAGAAGATAGCAATATGTTAGGCTCAACGGAATTTAGTGTTACCAATCAACCACAAAATCGATAGAGATATTTATGTTACAGGTAAAGAATATACAAAAAAACTATGGGAATCTAACGGTTTTGAAAGGCATTGATTTAACCATTAATCAAGGCGAAATTGTTTCGATTGTAGGTGCTTCAGGAGCTGGGAAAAGTACACTTTTGCACATAGCAGGAACATTAGATAAACCTGATACTGGGCAAGTATTTATTGCTAATGAGGAGGTTACTAATCTAAAAAACAATGATTTAGCTAAATTTAGAAACGAAAAATTAGGTTTCATTTTTCAATTTCATAACCTTTTGGGTGAGTTTACGGCTTTAGAGAATGTTTGTATGCCAGCGTTCATAGGTGGAAAAGAAAAGGGAGTAAAAGAAAGAGGTATTGAACTTTTAGAAATGCTTGGCTTGAAAGATAGGATTAATAATTTGCCTTCACAGATGTCAGGTGGAGAGCAACAACGGACTGCCGTGGCTCGAGCTTTGATAAATTCACCTTCCATTGTCTTTGCGGATGAACCTTCAGGGAATTTAGACTCAAAAAACGCCCAAGAATTACATCAACTATTCTTTGATTTGAGAGATAAGTTTAATCAAACGTTTGTCATTGTTACCCACAACGAAGAATTAGCCAATATGGCAGACCGTAAATTAGTCATGCAAGATGGTAAATTAGTCAACTAAATAAAAGTCCCGCTGTCATTACACAGCGGGACTTTTTGTTTAACTCTAAAAAGACAATATTAAGCTACTGCAAAACTTGAAACCGTTTTTGCTTCTAATAAAGATTCTCCCATTAGATAAATATCAACGGCACGAGCAGCTTCACGACCTTCAGAAATAGCCCAAACCACTAACGATTGACCTCTTCGCATATCTCCAGCGGCAAAAACACTATCAACCGAAGTTTGATAATTAGTAGCCTTTACGTTGCCTCTTTCATCAAATTCTAAGCCTTTTTCTTCTAACTGAGCTAATAAGCCCTCTTTTTGTGGATGTAAGAAACCAGCGGCGATTAACGCCAACTCAGCGGGAATCTCACGTTCGTTAGTATGAACTTGTTGAGCTTTTCCATCTTTCACTTCCATTACAATATCCGCTAATTTTAAACCTTTTAAGTTACCATCAGCATCGCCAACAAATTCTTTTACGGCAATAGACCAATGACGGTCTGCCCCTTCTTCGTGTGAGGTGGAAGTACGAAGCATCATGGGCCAATTTGGCCACGGCGTTTGTGATGCACGCTCTGATGGAGGCATCGGCATTACTTCAACTTGCGTGATAGATTTTGCTCTATGACGGTTTGATGTTCCAACGCAATCAGAACCTGTATCTCCACCACCAATGACAACCACGTTTTTATCAGTAGCGTAAATTTCACCCATCGGATACGTTTGTCCAGCGTGATTTACCACTCTGTCGATACCTGCCACTCGTTTGTTTTGTTGCGACAAAAACTCCATAGCGGGATAAACACCTTTTAAATCAGCCCCTGGGATAGGGAGCGTTCTCGGTACGGTAGAACCTCCTGAAAGCACCACTGCATCAAATTCATCTAATAAATCATCTGCCTTAATGTCTTTCCCAACGTTTGTGTTAGTTTTGAAGATAACACCTTCTTGTTCCATTACTGCCACACGACGTTCTACAACCCACTTTTCTAATTTGAAATCTGGAATACCGTAACGTAATAAACCACCGATTTTATCCGCCCGTTCAAAAACAGTCACAGTATGCCCTGCTTTGTTCAATTGGGCAGCGGCTGCCATACCCGCAGGCCCAGAACCCACTACTGCCACTGATTTACCAGTTCTTTTGGATGGAATATTGGGTTTCACTAATCCATTTCCGAAAGCATATTCGATAATTGACTTTTCGATATATTCAATCGTAACGGGTGGTTTATTAATACCCAATACACAAGCTGATTCGCAGGGTGCGGGACAAATACGACCCGTAAACTCAGGGAAATTATTAGTAGAAGATAAAATTTCATACGCATAAGCCCAGTTTTGGTCGTAAACGGCATCATTAAATTCTGGAATGATGTTTCCGAGTGGACAACCATTATGACAAAACGGTACACCACAATCCATACAACGACTTGCTTGGTCTTTTACCTTACCTGCTTCAAAATCTATTTCAATTTCTTTATAGTCTTGGACACGTTCAGCGACGGGTCTTTTTTTAGGAGTTTCTCTGGTTACTTCTAAAAATCCTGTTGGTTTTCCCATTTTTTGATTTCGGATTTCAGATTTTGCATTTCGGATAAAGCCAAAATGCAAAATCTTACATTTTTAATAAATAACGAAGGAATCATATTGCTATTCAAACTTCTCGGAAGTAGCAAAACTTACGAAAAGTTATCAATCCCTATCTGATGATAATTGTTTCGACGATTTTAATGTGCAACTTCTACTTGAATATCACGATAAACTACATTTTTATCTTCCAATACTTCCGAAACACTTACTTCTCTCGAAGCCAAAGCCTTCTTGAAGTCTTGTGGCATTACTTTGACAAATTGAGATAATGTTGCATCCCAATTATCAAGAATATTTTGAGCCGTGTCAGAATCTGTATATTGCAAATGTTGCTCAATATACATCTTCAAAATGTTTTCGTCTTCAATCGTGATTTCTTCGATGGCAACCATCTCACCGTTTAATTTAGGAGCAAAATCTTTGTTTTTATCCCAAACATACGCAACGCCACCCGACATCCCCGCTCCGAAGTTTCTACCTGTGTCACCCAAGATGATGACTAAACCACCTGTCATGTATTCACAACCGTGGTCTCCAATACCTTCTACCACCACTTTTGCTCCTGAATTTCTTACACAGAAACGTTCGCCAGCCATACCTCTCAAGTACGCTTCGCCCGACGTAGCTCCGTAGAAAGATACATTACCCACTACTGAGTTTTCAGAAGGTTTGAATGGGGCTTTTTTGTTTGGATACACAATCAATTTAGCTCCGCAGAGTCCTTTTCCGATATAGTCATTCGTATCGCCTTCCAGTTCAAATGTGATACCATTCACTGAAAATGCTCCAAATGATTGTCCTGCTGTACCTTTGAATTTTACTTTGATAGTATCATTCGCAAGTCCTTTTGCACCGTATTTCTTCGTGATTTCGTTGGAAAGCATTGTTCCGATAGTACGATTCACGTTAATTACTTCTATTTCTCCCGTTACTTTTTCTGCATTTTCCAGTGCTGGTTTAGCCATTTCTAATAACTTCCAGTCTATTTGGTCTTGCAATCCGTGGTCTTGCTCTTCTTGTTTGTAGAGTGCAACATCCAAAGCAATAGGTTCTTTGTAAAGAATTGGTGATAAATCTAAGTTTTTCAATTTCCAATTCTCAAGATTCTCCTTCATTTCTAATCTATCCACTTGTCCTACCATTTCATTGATGGTACGGAACCCTAACTCTGCCATTATCTCACGGAGTTCTTCGGCTAAGAAATAGAAAAGATTTACTACGTGGTCTGGATTACCCGTGTACATAGCTCTCAGACGTGGGTCTTGCGTAGCTACGCCCACTGGACAAGTATTCACATGGCATTTACGCATCATGATACAACCCGCAGTAACCAAAGCAGCTGTTGCTACCCCAAATTCTTCGGCACCCAGTAGTGCGGCAACTGCCAAGTCTTTTCCAGTTTTGATTTGTCCGTCGGTTTGGATAGTTACTCTTCCACGCAATTTGTTCCGAACTAAAGTCTGGTGTGTTTCTGCCAAACCAAGTTCCCACGGTAAACCCGCATGGCGAATTGAAGAAAGAGGAGATGCTCCCGTTCCTCCGTCATGTCCAGCGATGAGAATATGGTCGGCGTGGGCTTTGGCAACCCCCGCTGCGATTGTTCCAACTCCCGCTTCGGATACTAATTTTACCGAGATTCTCGCTTCACGATTGGCATTTTTCAAGTCGAAAATTAGTTGAGCTAAATCTTCAATCGAATAAATATCGTGGTGAGGAGGAGGTGAAATTAGACCTACGCCTGGTGTTGAGTGACGAGTTTTTCCAATCCAATCATCTACTTTATGACCTGGTAGCTGACCACCTTCACCTGGCTTAGCTCCTTGAGCCATCTTTATTTGTAACTCTTTGGCGTTGGTTAAATAATGAGCAGTTACTCCAAAACGTCCAGAAGCTACTTGCTTAATGGCCGAATTCATCGAATCACCGTTTGACATTGGTTCAAAACGGATGGGGTCTTCTCCACCTTCACCCGTATTTGACTTACCACCAATTCGGTTCATGGCAACTGCCAAAGTGGTATGAGCTTCGTAAGAAATAGAGCCAAAAGACATGGCTCCCGTAGCAAAACGAGTAAAAATATTTTCAACTGGTTCTACTTCTTCAATGGGTACGGGCTGACCTTTCTTGAATTTTAACAAACCACGCAAAGTCATGGCTTTTTCAGATTGGTCGTCAATGAGTTTTGAGTACTTTTTAAATAATTGATAGTTATTGGTTCTCGTAGAAAGTTGCAAAAGGTGGATAGTCTCTGGGTTAAATAAATGTGCTTCTCCACGGTGTTTCCATTGGTAAAAACCACCAACTTCTAACTTAGGATTAGCTACGGGTGTTTCTGGGTAGCCATTTCTATGCTTAATGAGTGCTTCTGTGGCTATTCCTTCCAAATCAATACCTCCGATACGTGAAATGGCTCCAGCAAAGTAATTATCTATCACTTCTTTGTTTAAGCCCACTATTTCAAATATTTGAGCACCTTGATATGACTGAAGCGTAGAGATACCCATTTTCGAGAATATCTTCAATAATTCTCCGTTAACGGCTTTGATATAATTAGCCTGTAACTTTTCGTAAGGGTAATCCACTTGCAAAATGCCCTTATCTTTCATGCCTTTGATGGTTTCAAAAGCCATATAAGGATTTACTGCCGAAGCTCCAAAACCAATTAAAGTAGCAAAATGGTGAGTTTCCCAAGCATCACCTGTCTCTACAATGATACCCACTTGAGCTCTCTTGCCTTTGCGGATTAGGTGATGGTGAACCGCCGAAGTTGCCAATAAAGATGGAATAGGAGCGTGAGAAGAATCTACGCCTCGGTCGGTTAGTAAGATAATGGCATAACCATCATCAACCGCATCTTCTGAATATTGACAAATTCTATCTAACGCACGCTTTAATTCACCCGCTTTGCCATTGGCACGGAAAGTGGTGTGAATAGATTTTGTCTGGAAATTTTTATGGTCAATCCAACGGATTTTCTCAATTTCTGAATTTAAAAGTACAGGCTGACGAATCTCAATTTGGCGGCAATGCTCTGGCGATTCTTTCAATAAGTTTTTCAAACCTCCAATATCCGACAGTAACGACATGACAGTACGTTCACGAATTGGGTCAATCGGTGGATTGGTAACTTGGGCAAAAAGTTGTTTGAAGTAATATGACAAATGTTGAGCTTGGTCAGAAAGAATTGCCAACGGACTATCAACGCCCATTGAACCTAATGCTTCTTTACCAGTTTCCACCATTTGTGACAATACAACTCTCAAATCTTCGGTAGTGAAACCAAAAACTTGTTGGCGTAGTAATAATTCACGCTCGAATGGAGTACGATATTCCGCTCCAGCTTCGGGCAAGTCTTCTACTTTGATTTTATTGGCTTTCAACCACTCACCGTAAGGTTGTTGTTGGCATATTTTTTCTTTTAATTCACCATCTGGAATGATTCTACCTGCTTCCATATCCACTACGAACATCTTTCCTGGTTGAAGACGACCTTTTTTTACAACCTTCGACTGGTCGATGTCTAATACACCAGCCTCGGATGCCATAATCACGAAATCATCATCCGTAACCCAATATCTTGAAGGACGCAATCCATTTCTATCTAAAGTAGCCCCAATGATTTTTCCATCGGTGAATGAAATTGAAGCAGGACCATCCCATGGCTCCATCATGGCAGCGTGGTACTCGTAAAAATCCTTCTTGTACTGTTCCATTTGCTCGTTTCCGTCCCACGCTTCAGGAATCAACATCATCATCACGTGCGGAAGCGAGCGTCCGCTCATGTACAACAACTCAATGGCATTATCTAAAATAGCCGAATCCGATTGTCCTAATTGACAAATTGGCAGAATCATTTCCATTTCTTCTTTCGTGAAATATTCAGATTCAAACAAAGCGGATTGGGCTTGCATCCAAGCGGCATTACCTTTTACGGTATTGATTTCACCGTTATGACCAATAAAACGGAAAGGTTGTGCTAATTTCCACTCGGGGAAGGTATTTGTTGAGAAACGTGAATGGACAATCGCCAAAGCTGACGTGAATTCATCTCGTTTCAAATCATCAAAATACCCAGGTACTTGCATCGTAGTAAGCATACCTTTATATATAATGGTACGGGCAGACAAAGAAGCAAAGTAAAACTTATTATCTAAGCCTTTTACGGTCTCGTTAATAACTCGGGCAGTAACTTGGCGGAAAATGTAGAGTTTTCTCTCAAATTGCATATCGTCGGCAATAACGGCTGGGCGTTTGATGAACATTTGTTCCATCTGCGGCTCGGTATTGCCTGATTCTGCTCCTTGAATTTCAGTGTTATTGCAAGGCACAATCCGATAGCCTAATATTTCTAAGCCTAACTTTTTGGCTTTGCGAGTAATGATTTCTTTACATTCTTCACGTGTTTGCACATCTTTTGGAAAGAAAGTCATCCCCACGCCGTAGTCACCAGCAGCAGGTAGGTCAATCCCAAGTTGTGTGCATTCTTCTAAAAAGAATTCGTGAGGTATTTGGAGTAGGATACCCGCTCCATCTCCCGAGTTGGGGTCGCAACCGCAAGCTCCACGGTGATCCATCCGAATCAACATTTGGATAGCATCTGTCACAACTTTGTGCGACTTACGCCCTTTCATATTCGCAACGAAACCAATGCCACAAGCATCGTGTTCAAACTCTTTGCGATATAACCCTTTATTGTCGAAATTAGTCATGGTATTTATATTTGGCTTTAAAAACAGACAATGATTTGTGGTAGTGAAAAGTTTAATATTGAATAATAAAACGCTGTAAATGTATTCTTTTAGAGTGAATGCCAGTGATTTTATAACTTATTCAATATTTCTGTATTTGCAGTGACGAAATTTGCTCAAAATTGCTAAACTTAAAGTATCGTGTTTTGTCAAAGCATTTACTTTCTATTTTGTAGTTACAAATATATACAAGAAATTCTTTGGAAAAAATAGGGTTTTGCCAAAGAATCATTGGTGTTATACATTTTCAAGATTATGTAAAATTTTATCTTGGTTAGATACAATTTAGAACAAATCGCTTTGCGTATCTTAATTTGTAAATTTAACAAAAATATAAGCCAATTTATTTATTTTTAAAACTTATTTTGGTAAAAAATGTAAAAAAATAGTACAGTTTTAGCGTATAATAAACCTGTTTTTGGTTTTAATGCAAAATTGGTGTTTTTTAGTATTTTTTTATTTTTTTTCATGAATTACCATTCTTCACTTTAAATTTTGTGATAGCTTAGGGCTTCATTGGAAAAAATCTTAATTTGGGTGATTAATTTATCCTTCAGTTGTATGTCTAATCCTTCAAAGTCTCTTTGGCGAGTCGATATTATCATTAGTATTTGTGCCATGCTGATTAGTTTGGCAACTTTTGTGATATATTATTATCAAACCAAGTTACTCCAGAGTCAAGCCAAAGCCAGTGTTTATCCTCATTTAGAAATTATAAGAGAATATAATAACAAGAATGTTCCGTTTATTTTGTATATATAAGAATGTAGGAATCGAACCTGCTTTCTTGAAGAAAATGGAGATAAAATACAAAGGGAAAGTTTACGCAAGCGATGATGAAGGAGGTAGCGATAGTTGTTTGCCCTTTAAACTTTTGATGGATGTATTACCACGAGACCAAATTCCTGAAGTAGGAACGGGTCCCATTTTTCCTTTGGTGATTCCTGCTGGGGAAAGGACGATGTTTTTAGTATTGAATGAAAATGATGAGAAAACCATCCAATTACTGGTGGACATTTTTGATAATTGTGAGATAAGTGTCTGTTATTCATCCGTTTATAAAGAGTATTGGACAGTACAAAATTGGAAACAACCCGTTGAATGTGAAAATTGTGAAAATGTAGCTTTATTAAAACCCACCGTAAAATGAGTCGAAGACGCACTGAACCTTTTTGGAATATTGATAAAATTTTAGGATTAACCGCTATTTTAGTCAGTTTAGCCACCTTTGGAATATACTTGTACCAAACGCACCTCATTCAGAAACAGCAGAGTGCAGCCGTTTGGCCCTATATTGAGTGCTTTGTGAATTATACACCGCAGTCGGAAGAACATTCTAAATATCAGTTGGTTATCAGAAATAAAGGAGTAGGACCTGCTTTAGTCAAAAACATAAGTATCGATTATTTTGGTATCAAGCACAGCGGAGACCCTAACCGTGAATATTTAGAAAAACTATTTGGCAAAGAAAATGTGCCAGATTGTAATTTTGCCTTTGCCAATGGCTCAGTAATACCCGCAGGAGAAAGTGTTATTTTATTAGAAGTAATTGAACCCGAAAAAATGGCCGATTCATTCTACGAAATTTTTAAGGCAACGACCATTAAAATTTGTTATGCCTCTATCTATCAAGATTACTGGATTACTGAAAAAGATAAACAGCCTGTTGAATGTGAAAGTTGTCAAAAATAAGTGATATGAAACGCCCATCTCAAAAACTTGGATATCAAACGGAATGATTAGGTGTTCCGACTATGCGTCTCAATCAGATACCTCTAAAAACGACTGAAATAATAATCAAATGAAAAATGCATTTTGGAATGCTGACAAAATTGTTTCTCTATCAGCCATTTTAATTAGCTTGGCTACCATGGGAATTTATCTTTATCAAACCCATTTGATAAAGAAGCAACAGTTTGCTTCGGTAATGCCCTATTTAATGACCAGCCTTTCGGCGTATAATAATAATCATTTTCTGGTGGAAGTTTATAATAATGGTTTAGGTCCAGCTTTTGTGGAAAAAGTAAATGTGAAATACGAGGGAAAATCCTATCAAGATTGTGATTTGCCCACATTCTTTGGCAGATACAATAAAAAAGATACCATTAATAATATGACTTGGAGTAATATTATTTCGGGGCAACTTATTCCATCAGGTAATGTGATTAAGACGGTTGAAATTAACAATAATCGAAAAGAAGCTCAGAAGTTACAGAAATACTTTTGGACAGATAAGCCCGTTGAATTAGAGATTACCTATAGTTCAATCTATGGTGAGAAATGGATAGTAAAAGGCTCTTTTGCAAAACCACAAAAACTTGATGATTAACACAACTTTTTGGTTAAAAAGTTTGTCTTTAAGGTATGAAAAAACGGTACTTTTTATTATTCTTTCTACTCAATTTTATTTCTTCAACCTATGCAACGCACATAGTTGGAGGTGAGATTGAATTGCAAACAGTGAGTGGAATTGCGAATGTCTCACATCGACTAAACTTAAATCTTTATTTTGATGATATAAATGGGCAAATCGGAGCGTTAGACCAAACTTTAACCGTTGGCGTTTTCAGAAAAAGAGATAATACATTGATGGGTTACGTGGTGTTGCCGATTATAAAAAATGAATTAATTACTTATACAAATCCTGTTTGTGTTCAAAATGCAACTCTCAGAACCCGTTTAATTCAGTATAGTAGCTTAATTGCTTTGAATCCAGACCAGTTTTCTGAACCCGAGGGATATTACATCGTTTGGGAAAGGTGTTGTAGAAATAATATCATCTCCAATATTGCAAATCCTGCTGATGCCGCATCCGTTTTTTATCTATCTTTTCCTCCGTTGAAAGTTGGAGGTAGCACCTTTCTGAACTCTTCACCATCTTTTAAAGTCCTTACGGGAGATTATATTTGTTTGAATAGACCGTTTACTTTTGATTTTGGAGCTACCGATACAGACGGCGATAGCTTAGTGTATCGTTTAGTTACCCCTTTGAATGGTTATACAAACAGAGATAACCCAAGACCTAATTTTCCGAGAGGGAGTAGTAATTACCCATTGGTCAGTTGGGCAAACGGCTTTGGTATCAGTAATATCATGGGGTCTCAGAGAGAGCCACTACGGGTTAATCCACGCACTGGCTTATTGAGTGTCACGGTAGAAAAAGAGGGTTTGTACGTTTTTTGTGTACTTACGGAAGAATACCGTAGAGGTATAAAAATAGGGGAGGTTCGTAGGGATTTTCAGTTAAAAGCCATTGATTGCCCGATTAATAAACCGCCCGTTGCCTATTTCAGAGAAAAAGGTAAAACTGAATTTTATAATTCTTCTTCGGTTGTTACTATCAAATTAGGAGAAAAGAAGTGCTTGACCATTCTGGAAACTGACCCCGACCCCAATCAGGTACTTTCCATGAAGATTATTCCTGTTAATTTTAAAAGTGTTCCTACAGTTACACCATCTACCATTACAACTTCCAGTTCAAAAGATACCCTCAGAGCGGAGGTTTGTTTTGATGAATGTACGGAATCGTTGGATGGAAAACCATTGATTTTTGATGTTGTTGGCTCGGATAATGGATGCCCACAACCGCTTACCAGTACGCTTAGAATACAAGTGATTATTGAACCCAAACCTAATATTTCTCCAACTATTTCAACGGATTTGCCCAATCAAAAAGGAGAAGTGAATGTAGGGAGTACGCTGAAATTTAATATTTTGGGTAACGATAGAGATAACGATAACATCACCATTACTGCCAAAGGTAGAGGTTTTAATCTATCACAAGTAGGAATGAGTTTTGCAGGAGGTTCGGGAATTGGTAAAGTAACGTCTCCATTTACTTGGACTCCCATCTGTGACCCCAATCAGAAGGGCGATTATATTGTTGATTTTGTAGTAACTGATACCCGATGTGGTAAGAATCTAAAAGATAGTATTTCGGTAAATTTGATGTCTATTAGTCCGATTAGTGACCCTCCTGATGTAAAAACTACATTAGTGAAAAATGATATTGAAGTAATTTTAGATGATAAAGACCCAGCTTCTATACTTTTTGATGTCGTTGCTCAAGACCCTAATGCCGACCCGCTTAAATTATATGCTTTACCCAAAGGATTTGATTTGAAATCGGCAGGAATGATTTGGACTGATAAAAATGGTGTGGCAAAAATCATCAATCCCTTTTCGTGGAAACCTGATTGTAGTTTGTTGAAGGGTAAAGAGCAGGTACAATATGAAATAGATTTTGTCACGGAAGATAATTCCTGTTCCCCTAATCGCTTTGATACTGTGACGGTAAATCTTAGCTTAAAAAATAAGGTAATTAATTATGATGTGTTTAAGCCTGCGAATATTTTTACACCCAACGGCGACAATAAAAACGACTATTTCAGTTTAGATTTACCCGAAAATAATTGTACGGAACGGTTTGAATACATCGAAATTTTTAACCGATGGGGAACATCAGTCTATAAGTCAGTAGAGAGAAATTTTCAATGGACGGGTAGCGAGTTCGCATCCGCAGATTATTACTATCTGATTAAATTTACCAATCGAGAATTTCGAGGCTGGGTGAGTTTAGTTCGTTAATTACCGAAAGGTTTTTGCTATGAAACTGTCCTTTGATGATAGGGCTTTATGGACTCCAATTATTGTTTAAAGCATTCAATAAACTGTGTCACAGTTTGTTGAATGCTTCGTATTATTAGTTGTAATTATTAGATAGCCTCACTCATGCCTTTGATAACTTGAAAAATGGCTTTTTTAATAAATGAGGAGCAAGTCCCAATCCAGTTAAAATAAGTCCTGTAATTAACAAAGTGGACGTATGAGCAAAGAACTCGCCCGATGCTAAAATCCCCATGACTAAAATGGTAGAAAGGGGAAGTGAGAAGGCTAAAATGAGTACCGCCAAATTCATGTCAAAAGTTTTCCTGTCTTTACTTAAACCTTTATCGTCTTCTTTCAGGTTAATACCCGAAATATGAGCAAAGGGCCAAAAACTACACGAACTCAACGGTACTACCACAGCTAATAGGATGAGGTTAGTATTCGTAATGTTGAAAATGTTGATTATCAGCACGCTAAATAGTAAAGTGATACCCGCTCTGAACAGTAAAATAGAACTCACTAATTTGATTTTTCCTTCTTTGAATTGAACCGCCAAACCTATGTAAATCAAAACAAGGGGTGTCATTAAGCTACTGGCTCGATTGAAAAGTTCCGAAACAACGGTGGGCATTGATTTCATGTTGATTCCGAATAATAGGAAAATAATCGCCAATAACATAATGATATTGATGGGTTCTTTTACTAAACTAAGCAAAAGACTTTTTACCTTTCCTGTATCATTTTCCTGTTCGGTTTGATTATTCTGTAAGTACATTTTCATGGCTACAAAATAGAGAAAATTCAAGGCAAAAAATTTATTGCCTACATCTCCCATTGCTGCCAATGCTAAGGATTCATCGCCTAAAAATTCATTAATAAAAGGAAAACTGGATAAACCAGGAGCCAGAGAAGGCAAAAGCATGGTGAGTGTTCTGCCCGACGAGCTATCTTTATCAATGCCAAAAATGGGTAAAAAATAGGGGGCTGATAGGAAAATAAAGAAATTAAACCCAAGTATTAAAATGGGATAGATTAACAACGAAAGACTGATTTTTATGCCCATCAAGGCAATAAATACGGTTGATGGCAAAGCTATTGATAAAATGATTTCTTTGACACCGTTGATTTCAGTTTTATTTTTGATTTTCCCTCTCATCGCAAATCCTAATCCGATTAAGAGTAGTAGAATCAGCGTTTTTTGAACTGCTTCAATCATATTATTGATAGTAAATGAAATGAATACTTGTTGAAAAAAAGATTTGGAGAAGCCAGTGACTCCCCCAAATGGTCGTAATCGCTATGACAAAAACTAAGATATTTCTCCCAATGCCTTCACAAACAGCTTCATTTCATCCATCGTACCCATACTTACTCTGCACCACGGTTTATTTTGAATGTCAAAAGCTCTTACCATAATGCCTTTTGCGGTCATTTTCGATAAGAACTCTTTACCACTAATATTGATGGGAAAAATCACGAAGTTTGTATAAGATGGAATGTATTTGTAGTTCATCTTCGTTAGATTTTCGTACAAATAGGTTTTACATTCAGTGTTTAGTTTTTTGGTCATTGCCTGAAAATCTTTATCTTCAAAACTGGCAATTGCTCCCAAAACTGATGTGTGCGAAATGCCCATGCCTCCACGAGTAATTTTCTGGATTTTGTCAAGGAATTCTGGTTGTGCTACGGCGTAACCGACTCTCAAACCTGCCATCCCCATAATTTTAGAAAAAGTACGGGCGATAATGACATTTTTCTTCTGTGCTAATAACGAAACCATACTTTCTGTACCTGTTCCTTCGGCTAACTCTAAGTAGGCTTCATCAATGAAAATGGGTACTTTTTCGGAAACTCTTGAGCAAAAATCTAATAACTCTTTGCCCGCTGTAATGCTACCCACTGGATTATTAGGATTACAGATATAAACCATTTTGGTGTCTTTATCTATGGCTTTTTCCATGGCATCCAAATCGTGCGACCAGTCACTTTTGCAAGGAATGGCTTTCCAAGTTGCCCCAACCGATTCGGCAACTTTTATCAATGACATATACGTTGGGTCAGCAGAAACCACGTTTCCTCCTTTCATAAATAAAACTAAAGCTACCTTTTCTAATAAATCCGATGAACCCGGTCCCATCATGATATGATTTTGAGAAACTCCTTCTTTCTTCGCTATTTTATCGACTAAGGTGGCTAACTCTTTCCAAGAATAACGATTTCCACCAGTTACGGCATCCATTACGGCTTTTTTAGTGCTTTCTGGTGGACCGTATGGGTTTTCATTTGCGTTTAATCGAGCCATCATAGCGGAAACATTGGGGCGTTCATCCAAAAAATGCTCACGTAGTAGCGGACTGTAATACAATCTATTTTGACTATCAATACTTACAGATGCTTGTGGGAATGCTCCCATCGACAAGTGTGGGGCTAAAGCCATTCCACTAATGGTCATTAAACCTGATTTTAAAAGATTACGTCTGTTAATTGCGTTTTTCATGGAAATTCTTAGTTTTTTTGTTTATTTATTTTGTCGCTGTTAATCTAAAATATTTGGTAAATGCCACGTCTTTGTATGTACCAGAGCAACTCAATGCCACTGACGACCCTGCCACTGGCGTATTAATTCCAAGGGTTTTCCAAGCAATTTTTAAAGTTGAACGCCCTTTATCGTCCGTCGTAACATCTGATAATTTGACTCCGCTTCTCAGTTTAAAAGTTACTGGAATGGCTTTGGCTGGAAGGCTATCAATTCCCACCTTATTGTTCAATAGTCCGTCTTTATTTAATTCTAAAAGTCTGACAGTAATAGAAGCATCCCCCGAAGCCGATGAACTGATGGAAGGTTCGGTCGTTAGACCAGAGGTTTTACCAGAAGCATCCTCAAAAATGACTAAAACTGGAGCAACTACTCTATCTACAAAAGGGTCTTCAACTTTGCAGGCGGCAGTCAAGATGCTTAAAATGAGGAAATTGAGATATAATATTTTTTTCATAAATAAATGCTGTTAAGTTGAGTGGAGGAGGGAACAAAAGAATTTTTAAGATAACTCTTTATTCCGACCACCAAAGTTTGGTTTTCATGTTGTCAGTTCCCGTCATTTTGATGCCTTCATCTAATTTTGCTTTATTCAATGAATACTCCGTAGTAGGGTAGGGCAAGCGAGTTGGTACAATACCATCATTTTCAAATACGGCTCTTGGGTCACGGGGAGCAAATTTTGGAAAGCCTGTTCTGCGATATTCCGTCCAAGCCTCAACCCCTTGCCCAAACAACGCAATCCATTTCTGTTCAATGATTTTTTCTTTGGAAATAGTACCTACCGTTTTCAAATAATCAGCGGGCGTTGCCAATGAATATTGGGCAAATGAGGCATCAACTCCTTTTTTGAAATAATCACTGGGTACACCGTCAATATCGCCGTCAAAGGCAGCTTCTGCCAAAATTAATTGTAGCTCTGGGTATGTCATGATGACACTTGGCGTATTGGCTCTTGTAAAATAATCACCTAAAACTGACCCTGTGCTTAAGTAAGTAGTAGCAATGGCATCGGGTAATCCGTTGGGTACACCTTCGTAGGTATTGGCTTTGTTTCTGTTGGCGAATACCCCCAAACGAGTATCACCCAAAGCACTCAGTTTGTCCACTAAAGTTTTGCTGATATTCCAGTCGGTTCTACTACCAATAATCATTACTTCGTGCCATTCGTTGTTACTCGGACGCACCGCCGTGTTAGCTAATAAAGCATTGTCTGCATTACTGGTGAAAATGGGGAACTTCGTGGCATCCGCAAGGATTTCTTTCATGATGGCTCTGGATTCGGCTGATTTCTTGGCTGATTGACGATTCGCCAACCGTAAACGTAAAGAGTTGGCAAATTTCTTCCATTTTAAAATGTCTCCATTGTAAATAATATCACCCGTTACACTTGGACCGCCAACGGTCAATTTTTCGTTAGCAATTTTCAAATCATTTAATAATCCAGCATAAACTTTATCCATTGAATCATAAGATGGAGTGTAAACTGGCGAGCTATCCGTTCCTTTCAAAGCATCGGTATATGGAATAGAACCATACAAATCCGTCAGCAATGAAAATACCCATGAACGCATCACTAAAGCTACACCTTCATAGTTTTTATTGGGTGTCTTTCCAGTTGTACCAGATTCATTGATAATACGTTGGAAGTTTACTAAACCGTCGTTGTAGAGCGATTTCCACGTGTTGTTGTAAAAAGTGGGTGTAATTCCGTAATTATCTCCTTCATTTGAATAAATATTACGGGCTAAATACTGAATCCACAGCATTGCACCGTCTAAATTGAGGCGTTCAAAACGGGTGTTGCCTCCCCAATATCTATCGACCGATTTTTCCACTGCATAGGGAAAAAGATATTGCGAGCCGATGGTAGTTGGATTATTAGGGTCTATATTGAGTTCATCAAACTTCTCTGTACAAGCGTTGATGCTGAGCAATAATCCTATTAATCCACTTGAAAATATCGTTTTTGTTAATTTCATATTGTCAAAATTTTAATTCATGTTTTATCAAAAAGTAGTCTCATTATCTATCTTAGAATCCGAGAGATAAATTGAAACCAACGCTTCTTGCATTAGGTAATTCACCGTAAGCAAAACCTTGTTGATTTGCTCCGAAGCGGTCCACTTCAGGGTCGATGTGGGGCGTATTTTTGAATAAAATGGCTAAATTTCTACCTACGATTGAAATTTTTGCATTTTGAATACCAATGCTTCTCAAGAAGGTTTTAGGAATGTTGTAGCCAAATGATACTTCACGAAGTTTTACAAATGAAGCGTCAAAAATGGCGGCTTCATGATAACGACGAGGGTTATTGTATCCGATTAATTGGTTTGTGGCTACAATCACATCGTTTGGAACGTATTGGGGATTTTCAGTGGTGCCAACATTCATTACTCCCTTACCGATGATACCTTCTTCTCGCCCGAGTGCCGTTTCAGCGTATTGACCCGTCCAGCGAGCCGTACCCGTACCTTCATCGTAAATATCGCCTCCCATTTTTACATCAATCAAAGCCGACAAAACGAAGTTTTTGTAACTGAAAGTATTGTTCATACCTCCCATCCAATCAGGCTGAATATTACCCAGCACTTTTGGGGTAGATTCAACCACGGGTAATCCGTTTTGATATATGATTTGACCATCTGGGGCGTGTTTAAAGCCAATTCCGAATAATGAACCATAAGGCATTCCCACTTGGGCAATGGAAGTCAGACCTCTTCTTTCTTGTAAGGTATAAGTTGTTAAACCTTCGGCTAATTCTACTACTTGGTTACGGTTTCTTGAAAAATTCAAGGCAACATCCCATTTGAATCCTCGGGCTGATTCAAAGTACCCACTTGCTTTGGAAATTTCAACCCCAAGTATTTGATTTTGAGTTGATTGTATATAGTAGGTTAAGTCTAAACCAAACCGATTTTTCAAGAATTTTAAATCAAGTCCCACCTCAATTCCAGTAGTAATTTCAGGCTTTAAAGTGGCATTTGCAATAGTTAAGTTCTCGTAATATGCAGGAAGTGAACTATTCCAGGACCCACCCGAACGGAATGTTTGTAATAATTGATAAGGGTCGGCATCGTTACCAACTTGAGCCCAACTACCCCGAATCTATCAAGTCTGAAACAACCGCACTGGCAGAAACCGATGGATAAAAATATGAACGAGCATTGGCAGGTAAGGTACTCGACCAGTCGTTACGAGCGGTAATATCCAAGAAAAGAGCATTGATATAGCCTAACTGCACCGAGCCATAAACACTTTGCACTTCTGATTTTTCAATTCTACTTTCAATGGCGTTTTGACTTGGATTTGAGTTGGCTAAATTATAGACTCTATCAACTACCAATTCGCCAACGTAGGCATAATTTCGTTTATAAAAGTTCGTTCTTTGGGCTGCTCCCGCCGAAGCCACAATGTTAAAATCCTTATTGATAGCTTTATCGAATGTCAATAGGGCATCGTGGTTTGTTTCTTGACGACGTAACACTTCTTCAGAATATCTTCCTGGAGTTAAATTGCCATTACGAACACGCTCAAAATTGACGATGTTAATACGGGTGTCTGACCACATATCCGTTCCACTCCTCACCATTAATTTCAGCGAAGGCATTAGATTGAAATTCAGAGCAAGATTTCCCACCAAACGGTCTTTATCGTTGGTATAAGGTAATTTTTCACTCAGATAAAATGGATTAGTAAAAAAGGTATGTTGCCAGTTGGGTGGGTCGGTATCGGCTAATTTTCCAGCAACGGCTCTTTGGATGTGCGTAGCGGTGTAGTCTTTCCAATTAGCTAATTGGTCCCAAGACACATGACGATGCGACCAGATAAATTGGTCTCCACTTTGATAGGTTCTGTTTCCACCCGATTTCACATATTCACCCGAAACGGTGGCTGTCATAAACTTCGAAATTTTATAATTGGAGTTTAATTTGAAATTATTTCGGTAAAAATCGTTGAAAGCCATCAAGCCTTTTTGGTCTAATTTGCCCAAACTCAACCTAAAACTACCTTTTTCATTTCCACCCGAAATAGCGATATTATTAGAAAGCGTTGTACCCGTCTGCCAGTATTCATCCCAGTTATTGGGTTGTGGGGTGAGTGGGGCAACGTCTTTTCCAGAAAACCAATGTCTAATTAATCTCCCATCCATCGGGGCTCCCCAGCTTTCATCCGTTCCGTCTGTCCCAGTAGTTTTTCCAGGAATAACCGAACCATAAGCCGCTCGGTATTGGTCGTAGGCATCAGGGGCAATCGTACCACTCCAACCGTCTGAATACCAAGTGGTATATCCCGAACCACCGCCGTAGGTGTTCTGAAAATTAGGTTTAACCAAAGGTCTTTCTGCTGTGAAATTGGTATTTATTTCGATGCCTAAGCCTTTTGTACCACCACCATCTTTGGTAGTTATCAAAATAACACCGTTAGCAGCCCTCGAACCGTACAAAGCTGCGGCATTGGGACCTTTTAATACCGAAACATCTTTGATATTATCAGGGTTTACTTCAGAAATTCCACCCCCAAATTGTTTGTCAAATTGTTGCTGAATGGGTACGCCATCCACTACAATCAAGGGTTGATTATTACCAGAAACCGAAGAAGAACCACGAATTTGGATAGTTGAACCACTACCAGGTCCACCATTAGCACTGATTCGTACACCAGCAATTTTCCCTGAAAGGGCGTTGGCTACGTTATTTGAACGTGCCTCAACTAATCCTTCGCCTTTTATCTCTTGCTGAGAATATCCTAAAGATTTCTTTTCTCGTGAAATCCCTAAGGCTGTAACTACAACCTCGGTTAATTCCATATTATTCGGAATCAATGAGATGGTTAAATTTGATTTCGTATCAATCTTGATATCAGTAGTTGCGTAGCCTACTGAACTCACCGTTAAGATATTGTAATTAGCGGGTACTTTTATCGAAAACTTGCCATTAGCGTCGGTTACAGTACCATTTACTGTACCTTTTATTAAGATGGAAACCCCTGGTAGTAATCCATCTTTTTCAGAGTTCACAACCCCTGTGACGACCCTGTCTTGTGCTATTATCGTTATTGAGGATAACAAAAAGAATAGTAGGTAAAAGTTCTTCATCATGCAATCTGTGGGTTTAGGCTTAATAACGTTCCCCACTCAGACTGAGATACTACATTACTCCGACCGCTCGGTAAATGCAATAGTCAGTCCGAAGGGAAAACCTTGAATACATCAAAGCATACCTTTAAGCAGATATTTAGGAAATCGAAAAAACTAATTTGATACGATGGTAAAGCCCATCATTTAAGATAAAAGTACCTCCGAAAAGGATATCTTCATCCCGCACATTTTGAGTAGGAATGTTAGACTCAAATAAACCTCATTTTGCGGTCGGAAAGGATTATTTGAAGAAGATTAAAATTGTACTTATTTAATATTGATATAATAAAAATAGTTGCTTGAATTTTAAAAACAAAAAAAATAACCCAAAAATTGAGCTATTTGTTTAAAATTGTTTTTATTTTTTTATTTTATATTAGTTTAGTTATATTTTAGTGCGTATTCAAACAATAATTTAAAATTTTTATGGTGATTTTATTGAAATTAAAAGGTTTGAAAATGGGTGTTTTTGAGTTAAAATTTAGAATAATAGTTGATTATTGGGTTTTAAATATGTGTATTCAGCTTAATTTTTTGATAATTTTATAAAAATAGGTTTGTGTTTATTTTTGTAAACATTGTAAAGATATTGTAATATTTTTAGGTGATGAGTATTTGTACTATTATTTTTTTGAGTATTTTTAATCATAAAAAAAGGAAAAACATTATATACGTTTTCCCCTTTTCTTCTTCTTTTTTTGAAAACTAAATACTAATACTCAATCCTTCTTCTGATAAAATAGTATTATCAAATTCTTGTTTAGACTCGATGAGTAATGGCTCTAAATCTTTGTACCTCGATGAGAAATGTCCGATAACTAATTTGCCAACTTGAGCCTTACGGGCAATCACACCCGCTTGTCGAGCGGTTGTATGGCAAGTTTGGGTTGCCCTTGACAAAAGTTCATCTAAGAAAGTAGCTTCGTGATACAATACATCAACTCCTTGAACAATATCAATGATGTCTTCGTGGTAAAGTGTGTCTGAGCAAAATGCGTAGCTCTTGCATTTTAGTGCAGGTTTTGTATAATCATGATTGTAATACTTGATATTTCCCTGTTCATCTGCAATGTCACACCCTTGTTTCAATAGTCTGATTTGTTCAATCGTCAAATCGGCAGGAAGTTTTTCTTTGAGTAAGTTTCGTTGGTGAGATTTCTCTCTAAATAAAAACCCACAACACGGAACTCGGTGTATTAAAGGAATGGTAGTTACGGTAACGTATTCGTTTTCAAATACTTGGTAGGATTTCTCAGTGTCAGTTTCAATGAAATGTATTTTGAAATTTAACCAAGCATCCGAATATTTCAATTGGATAGTAATGATTTCTGCTAAACCTTTGGGGGCAAAAATCCACAAATCATCCATTCTTTGGTGCATATTCAAGGTGGAAATCAATCCGATTAGTCCAAAGAAATGGTCGCCGTGCAGATGGGTGATAAATATATACTTTAGCCTCGTGGGGCGAAGTTTGTACTTGAGTAGCTGAATTTGAGTACCTTCTCCACAGTCGATTAAATAGCCGTCTTGCTCAATTTGCAGATAATGAGCTGTGGGATTTCTGTTTACGACGGGAGTAGCAGAACCTGTACCTAAAATTGTTAGTTGAAAACTCAATTTGTGATTTGTTATTGGTAGTTCAGTAATTGGTGGTCTTTTTTTGTTGTGGTCTGGTCAATAAGAGCAGTTTAAAACATTGAAAAAGCCTCATCAAATTAACATAAGACAAGGCTTTTTGTTCTTTAAACGGTATGATATTAATAATCTTCCTCAGATGAACCCCCACCGTATTCACCGTGGTCGTATTCATCATCTTCATCTGATTGAAAATCGTTTTCTAATTCGTTTAAATATACCGCATCAATCGCTTCTTGAACGGTAGGCATCACCGTCAAGTCTTCAATTTTTGCAGCATCCAATTGGTCGATAATATCTTGATTTTTAGTAACGATAATAAGTAGCCCTAACTCATTCAAACAAATTTTATTGGCTTTTCGGATAACAGAAATCCCAAAACCATCCAATTCTGTGATTGAATTAGACTCAATAATCATATTACCGTAACCTTCTCTGAATAGTTTACGAATAATTGCTTCTAAGTCGCTTGAATTCTCTTGGGTAAGAGAAACTTCTTTAAGTTCGATTAGAGCGTACTGCTCATTTTTTTCAACCTTAAATTCCATAAAATGTAGTTTTATTGTAGTAGGCTTTCTATTTCAAGATTAAAGCCTATTGCTTGTAGCTTACAGCCTAAAGCATTTTTAAATAATTATTAATATTTTTTTCTACTCTTTCCGAGACGTTTTCAGATTCATCTTTGATAAATGGTTTACCCGTAACTTTCTCATAAAGCTCAATGTATCGCTCAGAAATCTGATTAATCCACTCATCGGTCATTTCTGGAATGGTTTGTCCTTCTTTTCCTTGAAAACCATTAGCAATTAACCATTCTCGTACAAATTCCTTAGAAAGCTGCTTTTGGGGTTCATTCTTATCCTGACGTTCTTGATAACCTTCTTGGTAAAAATAACGGGAAGAATCAGGGGTATGAATTTCGTCAATTAATGTAATAACCCCATCTTTTTTACCGAATTCATACTTAGTATCCACCAAAATTAAACCTTGCTGAGCCGCCATTTCTGTGCCTTTGGCGAATAAGGCAAGGGTATATTTCTCTAATTCAACGTATTCTTGTTCAGTGACCAAACCCTGTGCCAAAATCTCTTCTCTGGAAATATCCTCATCGTGTCCTTCATGAGCTTTAGTAGTAGGTGTGATAATAGGAGAGGGGAGTTTGTCATTTTCTTTGAGTCCTTCTGGTAAGGTTACTCCACAGAGGGTTCTCAAGCCCGATTTGTAAGTACGCCAAGCATGACCAGCCAAGTACCCTCTTACCACCATTTCAATGGGGTAGGTTTCACATTTTAATCCTACACTTACGTTAGGGTCGGGGGTAGCTACTAACCAATTAGGGACTACCTCTCGGGTTGCATTTAAGAAATGCTCAGCAATCTGGTTTAGTACTTGTCCTTTGAATGGAATAGCTCTCGGTAAAACCACGTCGAAAGCTGAAATCCTATCGGAGGCAATCATGACTAATAAATTTTCAAAGGAATAGACATCTCGTACTTTACCTTTGTAGAACCCTGTTTGATTGGGAAAATTGAATTGTGTATTTTGAATTGCGTTCATTTTTATTTTAGACGAAAAGGAACAAAAGCACAAAAGCATTGGGTAAAAAATAAATATCCGAATTCAAGATTCAAAAATATCCTTCTGTGTGCTACTTCACTACTTTGTGCCTTTGTGCCTACTTATCTTTGTTCCTAATTTGCTAAACTCCTATTCTTTCTATAACAAGAGCTGATGCACCTCCACCACCGTTACAGATACCAGCTGCACCGTATCTTCCTTTGGTTTGGCGAAGTACAGAAATTAAAGTGGTTACGATTCTGGCTCCTGAAGCTCCAAGTGGATGACCCAATGAAACAGCCCCACCAAAAACATTCACTTTTTTGTGGGGAATTTCCAGCATTTTTTCAAATGCTAAAGGTACAACTGAAAATGCTTCGTTTATTTCAAAGTAATCAATTTCTTCTTTGATTAGGTTAGCCATTTTAATTGCTTTGGGTACTGCTACGGCAGGTGTAGTAGTAAACAAGGCTGGTTCTTGTTCTGCATCAGCGAATCCTGAAATTTTGGCTAATGGTAATAAACCTAACTTTTCAGCTTTTTTTCTCGACATCAATACCAGAGCTGAAGCCCCATCATTAATCGTTGAGGCATTAGCGGCGGTAACCGTTCCTCTCTTTTCAAAAGCAGATTTCAACAAAGGAATTTTATCGAAGTTTACATTTTTGTATTCTTCGTCTTCCGATATGGTAATTGTTCCTTTTTTAGTTTGAACTTCTACTGGAATAATTTCATCTTTAAAATATCCCTTCTCAGTAGCCTCAGAGGCTCTTTTATACGAATCGATAGCATAGTTATCTTGTGCTTCTCTACTAAATCCGTATTTACGGGCAGTCTGGTCAGCGTAAAAACCCATGGCAATTTCGTCGTAAGCATCCATGAGACCGTCTTTTTCAAGTCCATCAACTAAAGTATTTGAACCATACTTATAACCGAAGCGTGCTTTAGGTATATAGAAAGGAGCGTTAGACATACTTTCCATACCACCTGCCACCGCTACATCAGTAATTCCCAACATAATACTTTGTGCGGCATAAATGATGGCTTTCATCCCAGAAGCACAAACTTTATTGATGGTTGTGCATCTTACCTGAGCTGGCAAACCTGCCCCCAAAGCAGCCTGACGAGCGGGGGCTTGCCCGACGTTTGCAGAGATGACATTTCCCATGATTACTTCTTCAACCAGTTCTGGCTTAATGCCCGCTTTTTCGATGGCTCCTTTGATGGCTATACTTCCTAAATTAGTGGCTGAAAGGCTCGATAAGGCTCCTCCAAAACTTCCAATCGGCGTTCTCACTGCCGATACAATATACACTTCTTGCGTATTCATAAATATTAATCTTACCAGTTTTGCGTGATACCTGACTTTTTACTTTTATTAAAATTGTGTTTTTGTTGAATATATTGGATTTCGTTGTTTTTCATACCATCTAAAATAATCTTCGCTTTTTCGGGGGTTAAACCATAGTTTTTCAACGTTTTTAACAATTCTTTCTGAGAATTATCCTTAGCTACCTCCGCTTTTTGTTGTTCACTTGGCGGTGGTATATTAGATTTATTTTGAGGTGATTTGGGTACTTCGTTTTTATTTTTCTGCGGATGATATTTCCTTTTCAGTAACTCATAGTTAAAACGTGCAATTTCGTTCTCTGGTTTCAAGATGAGTGCTTGTTTGAACAAATTTAATGCTCGTGTGGTGTCTTTAGCGTTACAAAATATTATCCCTAATTGCGAATAAGTGGTAGATGCCAAATTTGGCTCTTTCAAATTGACTAATTGAGCATATTTTCTACGGGCAGCGATGGTATCCTGCAACTCAAAGAGTGTATGGGCATAATTAATGGTAACTTCGGGAGGTGTAAAAAAAGATAACTTGGTAATGATCTGATACTGTTGTGATGCTTCCTGATAATTTTCAGTTAAAAATGCTTTCTGAGCGTTCAGGATAGCTTGATTACGATTTTGGATTTTCGTAAAAGAGCTATTATCAATAATCCAAAGCAGTATGTAAAAAAATAATGAGTTAATAATGTTTTAGTTTTAAGTTTATGAATCTTTCAATGAGCAACGTCAAATAACACACTTAGCAGCACCAAACTTTAAAAGTTTGTTCCTTAAAAGCACCAGATGTAGAATGGAAAACGAAAGAAGGGCTACAATTGAAAGGTTCTTATGGTAAAGAATACATCAATTCCGAGCAAAAATAATGCAATGATTAGAAAATAAAAATATTTATTTGCGATTACCTCAATCTGGCGTTCATCAATTAAGTTATCTTCCAGATTATCAACGCTTTTGATGAG
>JALONS010000071.1 GCA_025454855.1 Arcicella sp. | reverse complement strand
TTCAAACAAGTCCACCTGATTCATAAAGATTTTAAAAGGCAACGGTACTGTTTCATTGTCTGAATATTTTTTGATAATCTGGCTCACTTGTTTTAGTTCATCTTCAATGGGTAAATGGCTTTCAATGAATTTTTTGATAGAGAAAAATGGGTCAATAGAGACGTTTTTTGAACAAATAGTATGCGTTTTGGATAATAATATCATCCTTTTGATGTAGGGGAAAAGATATTTTTCTTCCATTCGGATATGAGCTACCAACTGATTTTTGTAGTCATTAAAAAACATACTCAACTGAACCAATAATTGATGGCTTTCGGCGTATTTAGCTTGAATATGAACGATAGATTGCTCAATTTCGGGTAATTTCTTCTGCAAATAATACTGATGCGTTGCTTGCAAATAATTTAAAATATCCTCAATATTGAACTTTCGCATTTTCTCAAACACAAAATCTTCGTCATCATTGTACAAATCCAGAATCAGACCAATCAATTCGTGATTCATCTCCCAATTATTGATATTTTTATCAAGACTAACGTTCTCCAAACGCTCAGTGATTAATTGCATCACCTTTATGTGGTCGATGAGGTCATTTACAGTTGTCATCATAGATTAAGATATTTTCGGTTTTAGATGAGATTCTTACTTTCTGAAAGTAAGAATGGGAAGTTGGGCTGATTGAACAAAATGTTTGGTAACGCTGGTATTAAATAGTTTTTCCATAAACGATTTTTCATGAACAGCCAGTGCCAGCAAGTCGGGCTTGTAGGTATCAATGTACGTTTCTAAACCTTCAATAATATCAGTTCTATTAAAATTTCTGACTAAAACATCTTCCCCTTTTAATTCACTTCTTAACGCTCCGACGGTTTCCTTGATAGTATCTAATTCAGCAGGTTCAAAAATATCGTGTACATGAATTACCTTACAAAGAGAATCTAACGGTCGGATAATTTGTACGAATTTCTTAGTGGCAGTTACTTCATCTTCCTTAAAATCGGCCGCATACATGAGCTTTTTGGGTGTTTCAATGACGGTGCTTTCAGGGATAATCCAAACGGGACACGGGGCTGATTGCATCACTTTTTGGGCGTTTGTTCCCAACCATTTATCCAAAATTGCCGAAGCCCCTTTAGTTCCCATCACGATAAAATCGGCATTGATTTCTTCGGCAATCTCAACAATTTTCTCGGCTGGAAAACCATATTCTACCCTTTGAGAAGTATTTTTAGGGTCGATACCCGAACGTTCGATAAAAACTTTGGTAAAAGTCGCCAATTCATCAATTGCTTCATTCTTATTGATATTGATAGCCGCTTGTACCTTTGAAGATGGATGATTTTGGGCAACCATCGGAATAAAATGGACATTCAGCAATACGATTTGGGCATCGAATACTTTTGCCAACATCCCCGCATATTCCGAAGCGTGTTGGGCGTTTTTGCTAAAATCCGTGGGAAAAAGAATCGTTTTCATGGCTAAAAATTTAGGTAAATTATCGGCTAATATTCTTATTTTTTGAAAGTAAGAATAGGCAGTTTAGCTTCTTGAATAAAGTGCTTGGTAACACTGGTTTCAAAGATTTTACTCAAGAAAGATTTTTCCTGTACCGCCAATGCCAACACATCGGGTTTGTGCGTGCGGATGTACGTTTCTAAACCTTCAATAATATCCGCACGGTTTACGTGTTTAAACGTAATGTCTTCATTTTCAAACTCATCCTCTAAATAATGCACCATTTCCTGCACGGCATGACCTACATTCAGTTCAAAGTAATCGTGAATATGAATGACCTTGCAGGTAGCTTGCAGAGGTTTAGCAAAAGCTAATACTTGTTGCGTAGCCAACACTTCATCTTCCCTGAAATCAGCTGCGTACATGATATGCTGAGGATAATTAATGGGGGCATTTTGTGGAATGACCCAAACAGGACAATGAGCCGTTTTCATGACTTGTTGAGCGTGCGTACCAAGCCATTTATCCAAAGTATTAGTGGCACCTTTTGTTCCCATCACAATTAAATCGGCGTTGATGAGTTTAGCGACTTCTACGATTTTATCACCCACAAAACCGTACTCAACTCGTTGTGAGATTCTTTCGGGTGTCAGAGAGGTATTTTCAATAAATGTTACCGTAAAATCTTGTAGATGTTGTTCGGCAGTTCGTCTGTTTTGCACGATGAAATTTTCTATTTCATAGGGTAATTGATATTCAGAAACCGTTGGTACTGAATAAATGTTGAGCAATACCACTTTTGCATTCAGGCGTTTTGCTAACATACCTGCATACTGAGAAGCGTGTATGGCGTTGGTGCTAAAATCCGTTGGAAAAAGAATCGTTCTCATCTGATTATTTTGTTTTTTGATAGACCAAAATTGGAGATAAAAGGGACGTTTTCACATGAGGAAACGTAGCCGAAAGCATGATTTTTATCAGTTTTTATCGGAATAATCATCATGGTAACTCTGCTGTCCGCTTAAGAATTTTGAAGTGTAGTAAAACAGGTGTAAATCTTGTAAAATACTGATTGTCAGTATTTTTATGCTCTAAGTATGATTTGTACGGGGATTGTCTGTGGAGACATAGGCGACCCTTATTCCGTATAAATGGTGGAAGAACTTTTTTTATTTGCACCAATGGCTCTTTACTCAAAATAATCTATGACAGCCACAGCCAACGATACCAGCCAACTTTGTTTTCATTGCGGTGTAGAATGCCCCGATGACCACATCCATATTGAGGAAAAATATTTTTGCTGTAACGGCTGTAAAACCGTGTATCAAATTCTGGAAGATAATAATCTATGCCAGTATTATGACCTTGAAAAAATGAGTGGGAATACTCCACAGTTGGGGCGTTTTGAATTTTTGGATAACCCGACGATAGCCCACGATTTGCTTGATTTTCAGAATGATAGCATTACTAAAGTGACTTTCTATATTCCTACTATTCATTGTAGCTCTTGTTTGTATCTCCTCGAAAATTTGTATCGACTCAATGCAGGAATTGAGCGTTCGCAAGTAGATTTTTTGAAGAAACAGGTCAGTGTAACGTTCAAGCATACCGAGGTGTCTTTCAGGCAAGTGGCTGAACTACTCACGTCTTTGGGTTACGAACCCATGATGTCGTTGAGTGATGTGGTAAAGGAAAAACAAAAACCCATTGAACGGAAATTACTCACCCAATTAGGAGTAGCAGGGTTTTGTGCGGGTAATATTATGTTGTTTAGTTTTCCTGAATATTTGGGTTTGCAAGATGCTACTTACAAGACCGTATTTGGCTATTTAAACATCATTTTGGCAATTCCTGTGGTGTTTTATTCCGCTTCTGGTTATTTCGATTCGGTTTATAAAAGTCTCAAAAAAGGCATCATTAATATTGATTTCCCTATTATGCTCAGTATTTTGGTGGCGTTTTGTAGGGGAGTTTATGAAGTGATTTTCAACAATGGGGCAGGGTATTTTGATTCTTTGACGGGGCTAATCTTTTTCTTACTAATCGGGAAATGGTTTCAGCAAAAAACCTATTATTTTCTATCCTTTGAACGGGATTATAAGTCTTACTTTCCCTTAGCGGTTACTAAATTGATACACGGTAAAGAAACGTCCATCTCCATTAGTGATTTGAAAAAAGGGGATAAAATTTTAGTGAGAAATGGCGAATTAGTGCCTGCCGATGCGATGCTTTACAGCGGCAAAGCTCAGATTGATTACAGTTTCGTAACGGGAGAATCCGCTTTAGAACAGAAACAATTAGGTGATTTTTTGTACGCAGGTGGGCGGCAAGTAGGCGGAACCATAGAAATGGAAGTGCTGAAAGAAGTGTCACAGAGCTACCTTACCCAACTTTGGAACAATGATACTTTTCAAAAAGAGCAAGCGAGTAGAATTAAAACATTCTCAAACGCCGTAGGAAAATATTTTACTTTTGGAGTGCTTACGCTGGCATTTTCGGTGGCTCTTTATTGGTATGTGCAAGACCCCAGCAAGATGTTAAACGCCTTTACAGCGGTTTTGATTATTGCTTGTCCGTGTACGTTATCACTCAGTTATCCATTTGCCTTAGGAAACGGGCTGCGGATTTTGGGGAAACAACATTTTTATCTGAAAAATGGAGAAGTAATAGAACAAATGGCAAATTGTGATACCATCGTTTTTGATAAAACAGGGACACTCACCACTGCCGAAGGTTCAACACCCCATTTTGTTGGCAATAGACAATTATCGCCTTTTGAATTACAAATGCTGGCTTCATTAGCCCGAAATTCATCACATCCTATTGCTCAAAAAATCAAGTATTTATCGGTTCAAGATGAATATTTGCCCATTGATGATTTTAAGGAAGTGGCTGGCAAGGGAATCTCAGGAAATTACGAAGGTTTACCTTTAAAATTAGGTTCTGGCAAATGGTTAGGACAAGATAACCAAGCAGTGGCGGAATCGTCGGTAACGCACGTCGCTATCAACGATTACTACTTGGGTTATTTTTCACTACCCAATTATTACCGAGAAGGCATCGCTGAGACCATTCAGGAATTAAGTAGTGAATTTGCAACATACTTATTATCAGGCGATAACGAAGCCGAACGTCCCGTTTTAGAACAATATTTTACCGAAAAGAGCCATTTACATTTTGGCTGTAGCCCGCAAGATAAACTCACGTTTATCAAGAAACTACAAAGTGAAGGTAAAAAAGTAATCATGATTGGTGACGGACTGAATGATGCAGGAGCATTGAAACAAGCAGACGTAGGGATTGCCGTAACCGATGACACTCTCAATTTTACCCCCATGAGCGATGCCATTCTTGGTGCTGAAAAACTCCATGAGTTGCCCAAGTATTTACGGTATAGTTCTTTTGGCTTGCGGTTAATCAAGTTTAGTTATGTGTTCTCGTTGATGTATAATTTCATTGGTTTAACCTTTGCCATTCAAGGAACGCTTTCACCCATTGTAGCAGCTATATTAATGCCGCTCAATTCTATAACATTGGTAGCAGTGGCATCTCTGGGAATGATTTGGGGAGGCAGAAAATTATAATAGGAGTGATTTGAGTTTTTGTTTAATAAAAGCGACTTCATATTGAGGTCGCTTTTTTGGGTTTTTAGGGGTATTTTACTTTTCATTTGTCAATTAACAAAACATTAACACCTCATTAACACCTCATTAACAAGTCTTTAATAATACTTTAAAGGTGTTTTCTGTTCTAATGGGTAAATACGTAAACTAACCAATGAAAGACATGAAAAAATACATGGTGGCTGTAATGATAATAGTTTCTACTATTTCATCGGCAATGGCACAATACGGCTGGCGAGACTATGATTACAACGATGATAGATATTACTATGACAATGACTTTGATTGGCACTGGGATATTCGGGTACGTGTCAGTGAAGGTATCCAGCGAGGATTAATTACTCGCAGGGAAGCGGATAGACTTTACCGACACCTTGAAGACTTAGAACGTAAAGAATACGCTTATCAGTCGGATGGGTTTTACAGTGGTTGGGAACAACAAGAAATTTGGGATGATGTAGTTTTTCTTAACCGACGAGTAGGAATTGAACTGTATGATTATGACCGTACTTTTTATGGTTTTGATGTTTATGGATGCGACAGACGGGGATATTCAAGGTGGTTTTATCAGGGAGGGTATGATTTTTACAGATTTGACAAAAGAGGTTTTGGCAGTATCACTTTAGGATATGCTCCACGCCCGAATTATAGAGGATGGTACAGAAACGACCGTAATCAGATTGCTCGTAAATATTATTCAGAAAGAAGCCGTTACGAAAATCGCTCTAACAATAATAATGGTAGGAGAAATCAAGATAACAGAGGAAGTTACGGCAATAGATACGATAACCGAGATAATCAAGGAGGAGGTTACTCGCAAGGAAGAAGAGACGACCGAGCAAATCGGACAGAACCCAACAATCGCCCCGATAGTGGCGGAGGGAATTATTCACAAGGAAGACGAGATGACGACCGAGCAAATCGGACAGAACCCAATAATCGCCCTGATAGTGGCGGAGGGAATTATTCACAAGGAAGACGAGACGACGACCGAGCAAATCGGACAGAACCTAACAATCGTCCTGATAGTGGCGGAGGGAATTATTCACAAGGAAGACGAGACGACGACCGAGCAAATCGGACAGAACCCAATAATCGCCCCGATAATGGCGGAGGGAATTATTCGCAAGGTAGGAGAGAAGACCGCCCAGCTAACAATCCTGCTGATAATAATCGGGGTGGAAACGGTAGCAGAAACTCTGAAAGAAGAGGAAGAGATTAATTTTTTATGAAGTCGTGAGAGATAGGGCACAAATTGGCTTATCCCTCACGACTTCCAATTTTCTACCGTTTATCCCCTCAAATTCATCAATTTTTTCTCATCAATAATCCTGATTTCACTTCCACTAATTTCAATAAAACGCTCGGATTTAAAATCACTCAATGTTCGGATAAGTGATTCAGTGGCAGTTCCCACTACCGAAGCCAAGTCATCTCGAGATATTTTCATAGAGAATTTTGCTTCTTCTTTATTTTTGTATTTTTTTGATAGCATCAACAAGGCATCAGCCGTTCTTTTTCGGATAGAATTATATGCCATTTGCGTCAGTAATTTCTCTTTCTCCTGAATATCATTTGCCAATAATTTAATGAATTGATTAGCCACCACTTGATTACGATTGATTAATTCTAAAAAATCGTTTTTAGGAATACCAATAATTTCGCTGTCTTCTAAGGCTTCGGCAGACTCTTGGTATTCGGTATTTTCAATGATAGCAATGTGTCCGAAAAAATCGCCAGAATTGTATAATCCCGTGATGAACTCTTTGCCGTCACGGTTGGCTTGGTAGGTTTTTACTTTACCTTTTTTCAAAAAATAGAATTTGATGGGTTCGTCTCCTTCCGCATAAATTATTTGTTTTTTCTTGATGGAAGAGATTTTTCTATCTACTGAAAGCGATTTCAAATCAGCGTGTTTGGCGGCTGATTGATAAAACTCTTCGATGCCCTCCTGTGTATTTTTAAAGGATTTGGATAATTTTTCTAATTTCTTAAATCGGCTTTCGATGGCATTTAATAATTCAATCTCCTGAAAAGGTTTCGTTAGATAGTCGTCCGCTCCCATTTCCATTCCTTTGCGGAGGTCGGTTCTTTCGGTTTTAGCAGTTAAGAAAATGAATGGAATGTTTTGTAAATCAGTACTTTGACTAAAAATATGCAAGACTCCAAAACCATCCAAAACGGGCATCATAATATCACAAACTACCAAATCTGGTTTGTCATTTTGGGCTATTTCAACCCCAATTTTCCCGTTTTCGGCAGTGAGTACCCGATAGCCCGCTAATTCCAAAATCTCGGCGGTGGTTTCTCTGATGTCGTCGCTATCTTCAACTAAAAGGATTGTTTTCATCTAATTATCGTGTTCAGTTATTTTTTACCTCTTTGCTCTTTCGTCAATCGCTTTTTGTTTCGTATAATTTTTTTAAATCTGAATAATTACCGTAAAAGTCGTGCCTACATTCAACTCACTTTTTACCGTTACTTTACCGTTTAATAGTTCGGCGTAGCGGGCAACGATGTGTAGCCCCAAGCCCGTTCCTTGAATGTTCGTTACATTTGTGCCTCTGAAAAAACGGTCAAATAAATGTTTTTGGTCTTCAACCGAAATACCAATTCCTCGGTCGGTTATTTTTAAAATAAGTATATCTCCTTGATTTTCAGTGGATAATTCCACCGTTGAATTTTCAGGTGAAAACTTCAAGGCATTTGAGCAAAGATTGATAATAATCTTACGCAGCAAAGATTTGTCAAGTGTTAGATTGTTGTCTCCAATGTGTTGATAATCAATCAATTGCCCTTTTCTGGTGAGACTCGTTAGGTCAATAATACATTCTTGTACCAAATTAGGGAGGTCAAACGTAGTGGTGTTGGTAATGATTTTACCTTCTTCTAATTTTCCTACCGAAAGGAATTCCTCCAAAATATCCGTCAGGTTTCCAACGGCAGCTTTGATGCGTTGCGTATGTCTTTCTCTTTTGGGTTGGTCTTCAGTATTGGGGTATTTTTCAATTAAAGAGGCAGCAGACTGAATAGCCGTCAGGGGAGTTCTGAACTCGTGTGATGCCATTGAAACGAATCGAGATTTTAATTCTCCCAATTCTTTTTCTTTATTCAAGGCTACTTCCAATTCTAATTTCGAGCGTTCCAGACTTTTCAGCGTTTCTACCAGTGCATTGGTTCGGTTTACCACTTCTTTCTCTAAACTATCGTTCAGTTTTTTAATTTCTGAGTTTTTATGCAGTAAATCCATCTCTGCTTTTTTCTTGAAAGTAGTGTCGTTGATGAAAGAAATGTAGTAAGGAGTTTCCCCCGATTTGAAATGACTCAGGCTGATTTCAACGGGGAACAAAGAACCGTCTTTTCTTCTTCCGTTGAGGTCTAAACCCACTCCCATAGCCCTATCTTGTGGTTTTTGGGTATAATTCTCGTAGGTTTTTTTGTGTTTTTCTTTCACATTTTGTGGTATCAAAATCTCTAATGGATTGCCTGCTAATTCGCCACGTTCGTAGCCGAAAAGTACGTCCGCAAAGTGGTTAGAGAGTACAATTTCTCCTTCTCGGTTCACCATGATGATACCAATGGCGGCGTGCATAAAAAGGGCTTCAAAGCGTAGTTCTCCGTCTATTACCTGCTGTTCGGCATATTTACGAGTACCAATATCGGCTATTTGAATGAAATAGTGTGGGGTATTTAAGAAATCAAATTTTGAAATTTGTAAAAACCCCCAAAATTCTCTTTGGTTATGGCTTTCAAATAAAACTTCCTCAGCCCATATTTTTTCAATATTTAAAAAAGAGGTAATATCATCATGTTGCTTTATACTTAATTTATTTTTTCTAAAACCATGCGGATATAACCGAATAAACTCTTTTAAATCCTTTGCATCCAGTATTTTTAAACCCACTTTATTGATGAATATAAACTGTTTGTTAGTTACATCATAAATGCCCATAAAAGCGTGGGTATTTTCTAAAATGGTTTCTAAAAGATTTTGACTGACGGGGAAAGTCATAAACTTATGGTTTTTTTACGGTATGGCAAGTTGGAATATTTTGCGTGATAGATTGTTTTTCAAATTTAGGACTAACGTAAGGGATTCCCAAATTCATTCCCCTGATTACGAAGAAAACGGCTAATAAAAATGTGTAAATGGGTAAGTATTTGTTTATTTTTTGTCGGACGTTCAAGGTGAGAAATTTAGGTAAAACACTCACCGAAAACATCATAGGGGCAGTACCCAAACCAAATAATGCCATAAAAATACCGCCTTGAAACGGTGTTACAGATGCCGCCGCTCCTGCTAATGCCACATAAACCAAACCACACGGTAATAGCCCGTTGAGGAGTCCTAAGAATAAAAAACTGAGCGGAGAATTGAGTGGAAATACCCTTCTGAACGTGCGAGTTAGGTATTGTGTGATTTTTTGAAAAGGACTCCACGCCAGCAAACGATTGGGGAAAATGAACAGAAAAATCAGCAAGCCGATAAAAATGGATAATTGTTGCTGGAAACCCGCTACAAATAGTGTTTTACCGAAAAATCCGAATATAAAACCCAATAGACTGTACGTGAAAATTCTGCCAAAATGGTAAATGATACGGCTAAGGGTGGCTTGAAGCGTGGATAGTTTCCCGACGGGTAGAGCGAGGGCAATCGGACCGCACATCCCCAAGCAGTGGAAACTGCCCGCCAAACCCGTCATGAAAGCTATGGAATATAAAATGTTCATTTTTCATTTAGTGATTGAGTGAATGGTGATTGATTGATTGTATAAAGTATAAAAATCACTCAATCACCATTCACTCATTTAATCATCAATTCATCTTCTAAATAATACTCTTTACTGCCGTCTGTCCATGTTACTTGTATTTTCCAGTAACCTTTAGACATTTTTTGCGTAGAAAAATCAAACGTATTTATCTTTTGGATTGGAATGCTAAAATCTAAATTCTTATCCGAAGGACGGAAAAAAGTTACTTCTCCTTTGCTTACAGGCGTTGGGAAACCAATGCGTAGTTGGTTGTTTTCGGAAGAGTAAGTCATGATTCGAGCGTTTTTAAAGGTAGCGGAATTAGTTTCACGGTCGATTTGTTGTTGAAAATCAATTTCTTTTTGGTAATAATTTTGCTTGACCAAATCTACTTTTGCCGTCATCATTTTGTATGCCATCGTGCCAACGAACGAGGCAAACAGCACAAAACTTAATACAATTGATTTTCCCCAGTTCATGATTTTATTTGATTAGTTTTTGTTCTTCGATTTTTTATCTACCGTTCTACTTTTACCTCATCGGTCCAAGAAACTTGGTTTTTACCACATCAATGACTTTTCCTTCTGATAGTACCTCAATCTCTATTTTTATGGTATTATCTTTCATTGCTCTATTAGGAAGTATAACAAAAAATGAAGATTCATCTACTTCGCCAGACTGTAAAGTCAGAGATTTCCCTATCATTTTAATTGTACCCTCTGCGTTTTTCAATCTGAATGATACTGGCATTTTTTCATAGCTTTTATTCAAAACTTGTACATTGTAAAGATTGCTAACAGTGCCATCGGTATTTTGTTGATAGGTAAGTCCGGGGGCTCTTAAAATGGTAGTTTCCACCATACTACGAGTAAATAATAAATATCCCAAAATGCCCAATAAAGCCACTAAAACCAAAGAATACGAAGCAATTCTACCACTGAATTTTAGTTTTTTCTTTTGTTCAATGCCTTCCATAGAAGCATAGCGAATCAATCCACGAGGTTCTTGAATTTTATCCATTACTTCATCGCAAGCATCGATACAAGCTGTGCAACCAATACATTCCAACTGCGTACCATTCCGAATATCAATACCCGTAGGACATACCTGCACGCATATTTTGCAGTCAATACAAGAACCATGTACGGGTTGATTATTACTTTTCGCTATTTCTTTTTCCGTGGGCGTTTGGTGTTTCCCCCTGATTTCCCCCCGAATAAAATCGTAGGCTACCACAATGGATTTTTTATCCAACATCACCCCCTGCAAACGTCCGTATGGGCAAACTACAATGCAGACTAATTCACGGAAACGAGCAAACACAAAATAGAAAATCCCCGTAAAAATCAGAATAGCCAATAAGCCAACTAAGTGGTTGAGCGGATTATCAAAAATAATAGCAAGAAGTTCTTTTTTACCGATGATATACGCCAAAAATACATTAGCAATGACAAAAGATATGATGACGAAAATGACGTGTTTGAGACTTTTTTTCCAGATTTTTTCAGTCGTCCACGGTTGAGCATCCAATCTTCTTTGGGCATTGTGGTCTCCTTCAATCAGAATTTCAATTTTTCTGAAAAGCATTTCCATAAAAATGGTTTGCGGACAAGTCCAACCACACCAAACCCTCCCGAATATTACTGTAAACAGAATGATGAAAACAATAAACGTGAGCAAACCAATGGCTACTAAATGAAAATCTTGCGGGAAAAACGTTACGCCAAAGAAAATGAATTTTCGTTCCAGTACGTTGAACAAAAATATCGGATGACCGTCAATTTCCACCCAGGGTAAGCCCAATAACAATCCCAACAGTACCCAAGAAAAGTAGGTACGTAACTTATAAAATTGACCTGCCACAATACGAGGATAAATCCAAATTCTCTTTCCTGCTTGTGTTACATTGGATAGATGGTCTCGGTAATTACTGGTATCTATTTTCGTTGGATTCATGACTAATTTAGAGTGACTTCGGTTATCGGCTTTCGGCAATCGAGAATGATGTAAGTAAAATTATCTTCTATATAAATGACTGTCGATTGCCGAAAGCTGATGGCTTTTTGCATTAATTCGCTACGTACTTATCACCTTGTGGTTCTTTAGCGTTAGCTGGTTTTGTTCCCTGCATAGTGGCAAGGTAACTTACTAAATGTTGTACCTGAATGGGGTTCAGTGACTTTTTCCATGAAATCATCCCTTTTTCGGGTACGCCTTCAGTAATGGTATGGAAAACTTCTTTAGTTGAACCTCCATGCAACCAATACTCATCCGTAAGATTTGGACCAACGCCTCCTTGCCCTTTATCCCCGTGACAAGCCACGCAGTTTTGGGTATAAATCTTACCGCCATCTTCCAAAGATTTTGCGTCGGTTAGCACTTTTACATTATTTTCGTTCACCGAATTCGCAAACTTTTTCATATAGGCTTCGTGTGCTTTGTCGGCAATGGCTATTTCCTCACTGTACTCGTTGGTCATTATCTTACCGTTCCCAACAATATGAAAACCAAATAAATACACCACCGCAAATACAATTGTTCCGTAAAAAAGATACATAAACCACGGAGGCGTAGGATTATCTAATTCTGAAATACCATCAAATTGATGTTTAATCATCAAATCTTTTTCCATCGACAGCGGCTTCAGACTCCAAAACTTCTGCCAGAAGGTTCGGTTTTGCATTGCCTGTGTGTAGGCTTCATTTTCTTGATTTTGGGGTTTCAAAAGCACTTTTACAAAATTTTGTAACGTGAATGTTACCACTATCAAGATGATGCACATCACTAATAATGAGCTAAGTAAAAAAATCTCGTAAAACGAAAGTCCAGTAGTGTTAGCCACCAAGACCTGTTTGTTTAGTATGGCTCCGTTCATCGTGGATGTTACCATGAACATTGGAAGGATAAATATTTTTTTCATCTGATTGCAGTTGGTTCTTCGTTGAGTGGTAAATTACTCATATAGGAAAGGTGCTTTTTGTCAATGATAAACAGATAAGTACCTACCAGAATAAAGAATACAAAAAATATAAGAAGCGACGTAATCATAGGAATATCAGCTCCTTGAACTTTGTCTAACAGTTGTCTGAACATGGCTTTAGTGTTTTATTGTTGTCCCTTCTTAATATCTGTACCCATGCGTTGTAAGTAAGCAATGAGGGCAATGATTTCTTTGTCAGGTTTTACTTTAATATTCTCTTTGGCTAAGTTATCAGCAATACCTTTTGCCTGAGTTCTTAAATCTTCATTGGCATATTTGATGGCGATGTCGTCGTATGGAACGCCCAGCGTTTTCATTGCCTTCAATTTATCTTGTGTTTTTGCGGTGTTTAGTTCTTGTTCCAAAAGCCATTCGTAAGGAGGCATAATAGAACCTGGTGACATAGAAGTTGGGTCTCTCATGTGGTGATAATGCCACGAATCGGGATATTTTCCACCTTCACGATGTAAGTCAGGTCCAGTTCTTTTTGAACCCCACAAAAACGGGTGGTCATACACAAATTCTCCTGCTTTTGAATATTCTCCATAACGCTCGGTTTCAGAACGGAATGGGCGAATCATTTGACTGTGGCACGATACACAGCCTTCACGGATGTAAATATCTCGCCCTTCCAATTCCAGCGGTGTGTAGGGTTGTACCGATGCAATGGTTGGCACGTTTGATTGCACCATGAACGTTGGGATAATTTCAATCATCCCACCAATGGCTACCACCACAAACGACCAAAATAACATTTGTAAAGGTTTACGTTCTACCCATTTATGCCAGTAAGAATCAATACCTTGTGCCACGTAAACTTTTTCGAGGGCGGGAGCTTGGGCTGCTTCGTTGGCAATTAATTTACCCACTGCCATCGTCTTGAAAATATTATAAGCACCAATCAACGCACCTGATAAGTAAAATACACCACCGATGGCTCTCAAATAATACATCGGAATAATCTGAATACTGGTTTCCAAGAAACTGGCATATTTAAGATTTCCTTCAGCCGTAAATTCTTTCCACATCATTCCTTGTGTAAAACCAGAGATATACATCGGAACTGCCCAAAACAAAATACCCAACGTACCCAACCAAAAGTGAGCATTCATGAGTTTTTTAGAGAACATTTCATTACCATACATCTTAGGAATCATGTAATACATGACGGCAAACGAAAGAAATCCATTCCAACCTAACGCCCCTACGTGTACGTGAGCGGGAATCCAGTCGGTATAGTGAGCAATAGCATTGATGTTTTTCAATGAAAGCATTGGTCCTTCAAAAGTAGCCATCCCGTAAGCGGTTACACCTACTACCATCATTTTTAGGCGGGGGTCTTCTCGTACTTTGTCCCAAGCTCCACGAAGCGTAAGAAGTCCGTTAATCATACCACCCCAAGACGGAGCAATCAACATGATTGAAAATACCGTTCCCAGCGACTGAGCCCAATCTGGCAAGCTGGTATAAAGTAAGTGGTGAGGACCCGCCCAAATGTATAAGAATATCAATGACCAGAAGTGTAAGATGGATAATTTATACGAATACACGGGGCGATTAGCCATTTTGGGAAGGTAGTAATACATCAATCCCAAAAAAGGAGTAGTTAAGAAAAACGCCACGGCGTTGTGTCCGTACCACCATTGTACCAAAGCATCTTGAACACCCGCATACAAAGAATAGCTTTTCAAGAAAGAAATTGGAAGTTCCAATGAGTTCACGATGTGTAACATAGCTACTGTAACAAACGTAGCGATATAAAACCAAATGGCTACGTACAAATGGCGTTCACGACGTTTGAAGATTGTGCCAAACATATTGATACCAAAAACTACCCAAATAAGGGCAATGGCAATATCAATGGGCCATTCTAATTCTGCGTATTCTTTGGAAGTAGTTATACCCAATGGTAAGGTAACGGCAGCAGCTACAATAATGAGTTGCCAACCCCAAAAGTGAATTTTAGAAAGTAAGTCGCTGAATAAGCGAGCTTTACAGAGGCGTTGAAGCGAATAATACACACCCGCAAAAATGGCATTGCCTACGAAGGCAAAAATTACGGCGTTGGTGTGTAAAGCTCTAATACGCCCAAAAGTAAAGTATTGCGTAACGTTGGCTGCGGGCAAAAATAGCTGAGTAGCAATAACTACCCCCACTAACAAACCGACGATGGCAAAAATAATAGAAGCAAGAGCGAAATTCCTGACGATTTTATTATCGTATTCAAAATGTTCGATATTCGCATTTTGAGCAATACCGATTTCGTTATCAGGATTTCCTATGGTGGTATTAACGGCTGACATAATCTTGTTTTTTAGTTAAACTTCTCAGAATCAATTAGTTTTATAGCTTTGCAACGATTACACGTTTTAATGCACTTGCATTTTTTACGTTCAAAATCTTGGGAAACAGTTGGTTGATTATTCATAATAGTTAATGATTATTTTTTGGTTTGGGACTTGCTCAATTTGATGTCATCGTCTAACAATATTCTCATCGCTGGTGTGTGGAGGTCGTCGTTTTGTCCTTTAGACATCGCCCAGAAGAATGCTCCTAAATTCTACAAAATTGATGGAAACAATCAGTAACTCACATGAGGAGAATCAGAGTAGGAGGGTAGATGTATCAGTTAGAAAACTGACGAATGTCATAATGGTAGATAGGTGAATTGGTTGAATGGTTATTGGTGAATTGGTTGAATGGTTATTGGTGAATTGGTTGAATGGTTATTGGTGAATTGGTTGAATGGTGATTGGTTGAATGGTGATTGGTTGAATTATTTCTTGTAGAATTTAGTCCTAAAATCCCTCAATACAATAAATCATAGTTCAAAAGGAGAAGTTTGACGAATAACCAATTCCCAAAAACTATTCAACCAATAACCAATCACAATTTATTCCGTTTAGGCATTTCTATAATCTCTACGTCGAATATTCTTTTAGCTTCAATTTTTAAACGGAGAGCCGTTTGTACATTATGAAATCCGTGTAAACCAGCCGCCCCAGGATTAATAAAAAGCATTCCCTGACGGTTTAAATCACGTTTTACTTGTAAGATATGCGAATGGCCACATACAAAAATGTCAGGTTTTTGAATGGCAAAACATTCTAAAGCATTGGGCTTGTATTTTGAGGGAGCTCCCGCAATGTGCGTCATGCCTACTACCAAATCTTCACACCTAAAATGGTTAATTTTAGGGTACATCAACCTCAATTTTGCTCCGTCTATATTACCGTAAACGCCTGTGATAGGTTTCAGAGCCTCTAAGGTATCCGAGATAGATTCATTCCCCCAGTCGCCAGCGTGCCAAATTTGGTCGCACCAGTCAATGTGTGGCATTAGGCGTTCATCAATATAGTTATGAGTATCGGAGATGATTAATATTTTTTGCATTCTAAGAGATTTATTACGCTAAAATTACACAGAGTAATTAAAACAATTTCTCAAAAAGTGATTTGCTTGTGGTTTTATCAAAAATTAATCGGAAGTATAGACTATTGGACACATAACCGCAGACGTGGTTTTCAACCGCCGTTGTGACTCTGACGGCGGTTGAAAACCACGTCTGCGGTTAATTTTGATTATTTTACCAATTCGTGCCAAATTCTTTATAGTTCAAAAATTAATTGACCAAAAACTAATTTATCGTAAAGAACACCGTACCGATTGCTTACTTTTGGGAGTGTTCTTGATAGAATATTTTACAAGATTTTAGATAAAAATTATTACCATTTAATCGCTTTTAAATTATGAGAAATATCTCTCAAAAACCCATTCTTGTGATTGGGGCATTGGTCATATTTGGGTTTTGTATTGTATTGGTAAAATTCTACGGTGGGTATTGGTATGACCTTTACCGAAGCCCATGGGCGTATAGTAAAAATCCAACTGAAAAATTATTGATTGGTACTTGGCAAGGAGATTTTACTGACCCCGATGGAGTAAAAAAACACCTAATTATCAAGATTGTTGAACCCACAACAGAAGACGAACGATGGGAACGAGCATTTACTTTCAAGAAACACCGTAGAAGCAGCCATAAAAATTACCCCAACCTTTTTGATGGCTTTGCGAATGTAAAAAGTAAATTGGGTTTGGAGGAATACAGCATTTCTGGACACGTAGAGAATAACGATTATCATCAATTTGTGGTCAAGTTTAGTCCCGTTGATGAAAAGAAAAGGGTACTTCCTAACTTTACCTTGTTTGAAAGTACCCAAAGTGCATGGCAAGATGATAAAATGGATGTCATGCTCAAATTCTCATACCATAAAGCGGATGGTAGTAGTTTTTGGAGTAGCAGTATTCCGAAATATTCGGCTCAAATAAAGTGTCAATTACAACGAGAAACCCCTCCAAACAAGTAATAATATTGCTTAAAATCTTGGGATATTTGATTGATGACCAGAGATTTTATACACTTCCGAACGAATATCAAACTCACTACCAATGATTAAATAGGCTGTTATGTCTTTTACATAATTTCCTCTATTACCTTCTATATTGTTGAAACTAATGAAAGGCTGGAAGAAAGTAAAACCATTTTCAAACTCAGTTCCAGGAGGATT
>JALONS010000345.1 GCA_025454855.1 Arcicella sp. | reverse complement strand
AATTGCCGAAGCGGTCAATCTTTCATCCTTCCATTTTGATAGGATGTTTACCAGATGGGCGGGTACATCGCCACAAAGGTTTATGAGATTTCTCACTAAAGAATATGCCAAGGAAGTTCTGACCGAAACCAAAGATTTGTTAGATACTACCGTACTAATGGGACTTTCCAGCTCGTCACGCTTACACGACCTTTTCGTTACTTACGAAGCCATGACTCCCGCCGAATACAAACGACAAGGCGATGGACTGAGTATCAATTACGGGGTACATGAAACGCCTTTTGGGTACGCTTTTATTGCCACCACTGCACGGGGTATTTTAGCATTGACGTTTCTTGCTGAAAATGAGGAGATTGATGAATTAATCCGTCTGAAAAATGAATTTCTAAAAGCTGATTTTACAGAGAATCAAGAAGAAACAGGCGTTTTTATTAATCAAATTTTTGTTGAGAATACAGCTTCAAAACCACTTAATTTGCTCCTGAGAGGAACAAACTTTCAGATAAAAGTTTGGGAAGCATTGTTGAAAATACCTACTGGAAAATTAGCTTGTTACGAAGACATTGCCCATTTAATCGATAAGCCCACTGCCCAAAGAGCCGTAGGAACAGCTATCGGAGCCAATCATATTGCTTATTTGATTCCTTGCCATCGAGTTATTCAAAAAGTAGGAACAACGGGAAACTATCGGTGGGGAACGTATCGCAAAAAAGCTATTTTAGCTTGGGAAGGAGCAAAGAACTTAGGGAATTGAAGTAGTGTATGAGTTTAAGGTTTATGAGTCAATGAGTTTAGGGTTTATGAGTCAATGAGTTTAGGGTTTATGAGTGTATGAGTTTAGGGTTTATGAGTGTATGAGTTTAAGGTTTATGAGTCAATGAGTTTAGGGTTTATGAGTGTATGAGTTTAAGGTTTATGAGTCAATGAGTTTAGGGTTTATGAGTTAAGGGTTTATGAGTGTATGAGTTTAGGGTTTATGAGTGTATGAGTTTAAGGTTTATGAGTGTATGAGTTTAGGGTTTATGAGTTTAAGGTTTATGAGTCATAAACTCACCGACTCATAAACTCACCGACTCATAAACTCATCGACTCATATCATTACAGCTTCTTCAAATATTCAATACTCTGTGGTACGGTTTCCATTTCGTGTTCGCTTTCATCTTCGATAAAATAATGCTTGATACCAATTTTTTTACTAACCTTAAAGATATTTTTCCAGTCAGCTTGTCCCGTTCCTAACACAACATCATTTTCAGCGGGTGTATGTCCCGAAAAATCCCCAACTACCCCTTTTTTCAAATCTTTCACGTGCATCAGTTTCCAACGGTTGCCGTATTTGTTGAGTAATTTTACAGGATTTCCCCCTCCGTGTAATACCCACAAAACATCCATCTCAAAAGAAACGTATTCAGGATTTGTATTTTTAAAGATATAATCTAAAAGTGTACCGTCTTCGTAAGGACGGAATTCATATCCGTGTGGATGATAGCAGAAAGTCAAACCATTTTCTTTCAAAAACTTACCAGCATTATCAAAAACCTCAACAGCTTTTTTAGCATCTTCAATTGTAAAAACATCTCCTTTGTGCGGAATCCACGCACACATTACGTACTTCGCTCCAAAGATTCTTGCCTTCGTTACGATGTCTTGAGATTGTTTTTCTAATTGGTCATAGCCCGCTCCAATCGATGGAATGGCTATTCCTCGTGCCTCACAAAGTTTTTTATATTCTTCATCAGTTACACCTTTCGCCCCACTGGTTTCTATTTCAGTAATACCCATTTTTTGAATATTATCTAAGGTGGTTTCTACATTTTTAGGAAAATGATTTCTGAATGTATATGCCTGAACACCAAAGGGATAGTTGAATAATTTATTGCTTTTTTGAGCTAAAGTAGTCATCTGAGTTGCGATAAAAAGCAAAGAAAAAAAGAAAGTGAGATTTTGTTTTTGCATGGTTATATCGTTTATGATTGAATGAAGAAAATGTAACGTACAATAAGTTAGGAGTCAGGATGTAATATTCAGTGCAAGTTTCAGAAATATTATTATCGAAAACTCAAAAATATCATAAGGGAAATTGTAAAAATAAAAGTACTCGCTTTGAACTAATACTGATTTTAAAAAGAGATTACGTATTTGGGTATAGACGGTCGTCGTCGTTCGAAACGACGACGACCGTAAAACACGCATTACATTTTTAATATTGGTATAACTACCTTCCCGAAAGTTCTACAACTTTCGGGAAGGTTTGCCAACTCACACATGGCACGTTAAAATTTACAATTTCCCTAAACTGAATTAAAATAAATATTTAGTTGTACAATCGATTGGGATTTATGACAGATAAATCCCTTTTCGCTCAGGATATTTATCGTTTAGGTCCTACGGAATCATAAACAATTACTTTCTCCCACAGGTACGAGTAATCTTCCACAAATTTTAGGTGAATGGGGTGTTTTTGATAGATTTCTTCTTCTTCCAAATTATCAAAAAAGCACAGCCACGAAATGGCGTAACTCCTTTCAATTACTGAACGGTTCGTGGTGGCGGGTGTACCAATATGAACCATTCTGATGGTTGGTACTTTTGCTAATTTATTTAAACCTTCCAATAATTTCGCTTTATCGGCTTCACTGTTAGGGTTTTTCAACCAAAAATAAACATGATGCACAAAAAGTTCTTTAGCAACTTTTGCTTCTGCTATTGAAACTGAACTTGCTGCTACTGAAGCCATTGAAATATTTTTAACAAAATTTCTACGGTTGATATTTTTCATGTTTTCTATTTATTGAGTAATTGAGTGATTATTTTGAGGAGGAATCACTCAATCGCTCAATCATTAATTCACTAAATGATTTACCACAATTGATGCACCGATTTTTTGATGTATTGATTGTAAATATTATTGATGTCCGTAATTTGGGCTTGACTCAAATCTGGAAAATTTAAGGCTTCAATATTGGAAACGACTTGTTCTGGACGAGATGCCCCCGGAATAATTGTACTAACCGCAGGGTGTTGTAAAATCCACTTGAGAGCCATCGGGGCTAAGTTTTCTTGATTCGGAAAAATCTTTTTCAACTCCTGCACTGCTTGTAGTCCCGTTGCGTAGTTAATCCCCGAAAACGTTTCGCCTTTATCAAACATTTCTCCATTACGGTTAAAATTGCGGTGGTCGCCCGCCGTGAAAGTTGATTGATTTGAAAACTTTCCAGTCAGTAATCCGCTTGCCAAAGGTACACGTACAATAACGCCAATATTTTTCTTTTGAGCTTGTTCAAAGAATAATTCGGCAGGACGCTGACGAAAAACATTGAAAATAATTTGAACCGACGTAACATTTTCGTATTCAATGCCTTTCAGGGCTTCCTCTACTTTTTCAACGCTGATGCCTAAGTTTAAAATTTTACCTTCTTCTTTTAATCTATCAAATAATTCAAAAATTTCTGGACGGTAATATACTTCAGTAGGAGGGCAGTGCAACTGAATTAAATCGAGGGTTTCGAGTCCCATATTTTGCAGGCTATTTTCTACAAATTTTCTTAACACAGCGGGCTGGTAGGCTTCATTTACGTGCGGATTAAGCTGACGACCACACTTGGTAGCCACAAAGATTCTTTCGGAGCGATTTTTCACGAATCGACCGACGGCTTTTTCGCTTTCGCCATTGCCATAAACGTCGGCAGTATCAATAAAATTTATGCCTGAATCAACCGCCTGATGTAAGATATTTTCAGCAGTAGAATGGCTAAAGTCGTCTCCCCATTTGCCACCTACCTGCCAAGTTCCAAGACTAATTTCGGAAATCTCAAATCCCGTTTTTCCTAATTTTCTGTATTTCATTTTTTAGTATTGTAAGTTTTTTGTGTTGAGCAATATTTTGATATTTTAAAATTATGGAAGAAATAGAAGACGTTTATCCTGTAAGCCGCAGGAATGTCTTTTTAAGTTTCCGAACAAAGAAACATTTTCAGAGCAAAATCTACTCAAAAGCATATAAAGCGACATGATTTTCTGTAAATTTTCCTGAAAATTGAACTTTTAATAGTAATATTTAATATTTTCAAAGTATAAATTTAGACTTTCTGGCTTTTCTAAGTAAAATAAAAAATAGGAATAATTTTATGAAACTAAAACATTTGTATATCCTCTTCATCACCATTTCTTTTTCATCATTTGCCCAGAAAGAAAAGTGGACAAATCTATTTGATGGAAAAACACTGAAAGGATTTAAGCAATTAGGCGGAAAAGCCTTGTATGAAGTAAACAATGGGGAAATTGTGGGAACGACCGTAAAAGATACCCCTAATTCTTTTTTAGCTACTGAACAAGAGTACGGTGATTTTATCCTTG
>JALONS010000344.1 GCA_025454855.1 Arcicella sp. | reverse complement strand
AGTAGCTTGTTTGAAAACGCCGAAACCTGCATTATTGACTACTGCATCAATTTTACCAAAAATTTCTACCGTTTTTTGAATGGTATTTTTTACAAAAGATTCATCTGCCACTGAACCCACAAAAATTTCAGCCTTTGCACCTTTTACTTCAATTTCAGCTTTTACACTCATTAATTCTATTTCACTACGAGCTACTAATCCCAAATTAGCCCCTTTTTCCGCTAATAATAATGCTAAAGCACGCCCGATTCCTTTACTGGCACCTGTGATGATGACCGTTTTATTTTGTAATGACATATCTATGATTGATTAATTAGTAATTAAATAGATTCAAAAGTAGTAATAATTAAGCATTTTGTATTGAAGTGTTATAGTTTAGCTCATAAAATTATTGCCCTATTTTTACATCAAAACACATAAGTATCTGATAAACAATACATTAAAATAAAACTACACGAATTTCTATTATAAGGAATAACTAAAATTGATAATGTCTTAGACTTTTGAGAGCTAAAAAATAAAGGACAACATTATCGTAATATAAGAGAAAGTATTATGAAATATGGATTGAAAATAACTCCAATGAATTAGAAGCGGAATGACACAAAAAACTTTTTAGTCTGTCATATAGGATAACTGAGGTAATGAAAATTTCTAAATCTTGCATTGCACCTTTTTTTAATGGGGTGCAAATGTAGATAAAATTTAGGTTACTTTAATATTAAATTTTGTAGCCAAAAGTTCTTCTAAAATATCCAAGCCATTGATTATCAGTATTTTTAAAAGTATAGATTTGAGTTTTATTTTGATTTGCCACTTCTTCCAAACTCTGCAAAAATAGCCTTGAAGTCTGGCTTTGCCACGCTTTAAAATTCTCACTGACGTTTTGGTGAACGGGCAGATATTGGATAAATCGGCTTAAATCAAAAATCCTGTCGGCTATACCCGCACCTGCCCGTTCACCATCCAAAGCATTGATTTGCTGTTCGATATGATTCGGAACTGGCACCATCATAATGGGTTTGCCTAAGTACATGGCTTCACAGACTGATTCAAAACCTGCAGTACAAACTAATCCAGAACATTCTTGCATCATTCTCAAAAACTTTTCCGAATTCACCTGATGAAAAGTTAAATTTTCACGAAACTGCCATTCGTCCGCAAATTCTTTATTGTTCCAAAAACAGTGAATTTCTACTTCCCTATTATTGGAATGCCAATTAATAATATCTTCGCTCAGTTTGTGGTGGGTTATGTACGCTAAAATATAAGGTTTGGTAGTGGGGGAAAGTTTTTTTACTTCGTCTCTGAGTAAAGGGGGGGTAACAACGATATTGTGTGGTAGGTCATTGGGCATTTTCACAAATGAAAGTGCCAACATTTTGGAAGAATTTAAAGCGGTAAGACGAGTGTTCAAATTCAATAAAAATCTATCAAAAGCCTTATTAGGCAAAGAAACAAAGGCTTCGTGTAACAACAAGTATTGATGCCCAATGCACACCACTGGAATAGACGAACGGTGAAAAAAGGTATATAATCCGCAAATCATATCGTAAAAATTCACGATTACATCAGGCTGGTGCTGTTTTACTTCATCCGCTAAAAATTGGATACTTTTGCGGTATTTCTTGAGTTTGAGAAGGTGTGTGCTGATGGTGTCCCATACTTTAACGGCTTTGGTTTGCCCATAAACCAAACTTGGGGCAGGAAAAGTTTTCACGGTCAGAGGAATTTTTTCTTGAAAGAAAACAGGAAGATTTTTTTCGTTGTCCATTCCCACCAGCACCGAAACCACTTCATGCCCTTGATTGGTGAGTATTTCAAAAAGAGAAATTGCTTGGGTAAGATGACCACGTCCTTCACCTTGTACCACAAATAAGAATTTACTCATTGTTTTATCAGTTAGAGAATGAGATTTTCTTGAAATCCCATTCAAAGTTTTAAAACTTACACAATGCCCATGTACACCTTATTCACAAAATCAAAAGCTGAATTTTCAAGCGGTTCTTCTACTTCGTCTTCCATGTTTTGGAACTCATATTCTTTCATAAAATAAAGGAGTTCCCACTGTCCTTGATGATTTTCGACCAACGCCGTTAGAGATTCCACCCAATCCCCCGAATTCATATAAATTATGTCATCAATCATTCTGATATCGGGTTTGTGAATATGCCCGCAAATGATGCCATCGCAGTGGTTAGCTTTTGCCAGTTCGGCTACTTTCTCCTCAAAGTCAGAGACATAATTCACCGCCTCTTTTACTCGCTGTTTGATGCGTTGAGAAAAAGAATAATAAGGAAAACCCCGCCAAGCTCGGTATTGATTATAAAGTTTATTGAAAGTCAGTAGCAACGTGTAACCAATGTCTCCCAAATAAGCGAGCCATTTCATGTTGGAGGTTACAGAATCAAAAATATCTCCGTGGGTTATTAAGAACCTTTTTGTTCCCGAAGCAAGAATGAAATCACGCTGAATGGTGAATGATTTACCGAGTGTAAAAGGAATAATTTGGTCTAAAAAATCATCGTGATTACCCCTCAAATAAATAACTTTGGTATGATGAAACTCAATCATTTTCAGAATTACCCGAAAGAAAGCCGTGTGTTTCTTTTTCCAAGACCCTCCCTTTTTCAATTGCCAACCATCAATAATGTCACCGTTTAAAATGAGGGTTTCGCAAGTGATTGACTTCAAAAAGGAGGTTACTTCTTTGGCTTTTGACCCATCTGTACCCAAATGAACATCGGAAATAATAACGGTTTTATATTGCTTTTTTACTTTCATGGAAATCAAGAATGGTATGTTAATCAAAACTAAAGTGAGGATTTTGTCCAAATTTCTTGAATAAATGTAACCTGATGATTGCCTGAATATTAAGCTATTGTAATTATTTTGAGATAGGGCTTTTGCTCTTTAATTTCTGGAAAATAAATAACCAACTCCTTTGATGGTACGTATGTAATCCTGTCCGATTTTTTCTCGTATTTTCCTGATGTGAACATCAACTGTTCGCTCAGTTACGTGGATTCCCCTGTCCCAGACGTTTACCAGTATTTCATCACGGGTATAAACACGATTGGGATTATTCACAAAAAACATCAAGAGGTCGAATTCTTTTTTGGGGAGTGTCCAAGTGGAGTCTTTGATAGTAATGGTATAATTTTGACGATTGATAACCAAATCTTCTAAAATCACTTTGGCTTCATCTTGCTTTTCTACGTTGTTTCTTTGAAAAACTGCCTTGACTCTACTCAACAATGCCCGAGGCTTCACAGGTTTATTGATGTAGTCGTTAGCTCCAATATCAAATGCTGCAATTTCAGAGTATTCTTCGGTACGTGCAGTTAAAAAAATTAGGTAAGCATTTTTCAGTACTGGATGCGATTTGATGATTCTACCCGCTTCGATACCGTCCATAACGGGCATCATAATGTCCATCAAAATCATTTCTGGCAGAAACTCCTCCGCCAATTGAATCCCAATTTGACCATTTTCAGCCGTTTTAATTTGATAACCCTCTTTGGAAAGATTGTACTCTAATAATTCTAAAATATCGGGGTCATCATCTACCAATAATATTTTCTGAGAAAGATCAGTCATAGTACTTTTTCGTTTGGTTTAAAATTCCCCAAACTTAGCCCACCAATATTAAGTCATTATTAAGGCTATATTATGGTTTGTGAATGATTAAAAGTTTAGCTTTACGAAATGAACATAGAAGTCATAAACCAAGTAAAATGACGTTGAAACGCCGTAAGGAAGTTAAATAGTTTTTTCATGATAATAGTTGGTTATTTTTGTTTGCAAAATAAATAATCGTTTGTAAAGTAATGATTAAGAGCATTTTACGAAATCAAGAAATTTTCTTTGTGAAGTATCAATTCATTTGATTCTATCTTTGTGATAACATCATCATTTTTCATCATGCAAACCATAAAATTTGAAATAGCACCTAATTTTTATATTGTTGCGGATACTTTTGGTAATCCCGAAGATAAACCCGTTTTATTCCTTCACGGCGGCGGACAAACCCGTCATTCTTGGGGCGATTCGGCTAAGGTTATTGCTGAAAATGGCTATTATTCTATTGCGTTAGATGCCCGTGGACACGGTGACAGTAGTTGGTCTAAATCGGGCAATTACCGCATCGAAGATTTAGGAAATGACCTCAAAACAGTTATCAAGCAGTTAGGTAAAAGTCCAGCTTTGGTGGGGGCTTCAATGGGTGGTTTAACTTCTTTGATTGCCGAAGGAGAGTCTGAAAAATCAATTTCATCGGCTATTGTGTTGGTTGATATTGCCCCCAAAGCCGAACAAAAAGGAATTGAAAGAATTTTTGCTTTTATGTCTTCAAACAAAAATGGTTTT
>JALONS010000070.1 GCA_025454855.1 Arcicella sp. | reverse complement strand
TTTTCTTCTGGTGAAGTCAAAAGGTTTTTCTCATTTTCAAATTCTTTGGTAATAGTATCATTTGCTTTCACTAATTCTAAAGAGTCTTTATTGACAAACTTCAAAGTATCTTCTAAAGCAACACTACTTTTACTAATTCCTAAAAAACGGCTAATATCAAAATTATTATTTTTCATTAACCAATAAGCTCCGCCCAATAAACCAGCAAAGAGCAGCGGTAGTATAATCCACAATGGGTTAAATTTAGAAGAAGTCTTTGTAGATTTAGAAGGCTCAATGATTGGCGTTGGGGTGATTACTTTTTGATTATTAATCACTTCCATTACAACCACATTGTGAGGGTTCGATGCAGTATCAACATTGGCTATTTTCAACAAATTTTGACAAGCATTTTCCGAACCACTACTTTGTTGTAAAATTTCATCAATTTCATTATCTGATAGATTCTGACGTAGTGAATCACTGCAAATAAGCAATTTATCACCTTCATCAAGACTAAAACTAATGATTTCAAGTTTTGAGGGGCGAGCCAAAAACTGCAATTTTTGTCCTTTTCTACTCAGATAACAATGCGTGTCGCTTATCCAATTCATTAAAGAAGTATCACCCAATTCCCACGAAACCTGAAGTTCGTTGTCAGGATTTGCTTCTTTAGCGATTTTAGTTCCGAATTGATAAATCTGTAAAATAGAATCACGTAATGCTCTATAAGTTGCCTCCGAATCGTTCGGATTGAGGGCATTTTCCAGTGAATTTGTATCCATTGTAAGGAAAACTGTTTATGCCCAGATAGGCGGTTTCTGGGTGTGTTTATGTTCTACTTGAATGATTTACAAAAAATATGCCGAATTTGTTTCAACGTAACAAAACCGCATTTTCTATACGATACAGTATGTCTAAACTATTTTTTTGTAGAAGTCAAAAGTTTGTTCAGCAAATTTTTCCCATGAAAAATCTTTGGCTCTACTAAGCGAATTGGTTTTAAGCAATGTTGTAAACTCAGTATTATTGTATAATTCCAACATGGCTCTTGATACTGCCTCATTATCAGTGGGGTCAATCAAAAAGCCTGCATTGTTTACCACTTCTGGTAAAGAAGTAGTATTTGAGCAAATAACGGGAGTTCCGCATTGCATCGCTTCAAGCGGAGGCAGTCCAAAGCCTTCACAATGAGACATATACACAAACCCTAACGCTCCTGAATATAGTGCCGCCAGAGCATCATCGGGTACATATCCAGTTACAATAATCCTACTTTTCAGCTTTTCACTGGTATTAATAGCCTCAAAAATTTTATCAAAATCCCACCCTTTTGTTCCTACTAAAACTAACTGTAAATCTTCAATTTTCTCTTGTGAAACCAAATCTACAAAACTCCTGATAACAGTTTCAATATTTTTTCGTGGTTCAAGCGTAGCCAGACTCAGGAAATAGGGTTTAGTAGCATCAATTGAAAACTTTTTGAGCGTAGCTTGTATCAACGTTGAATCACTCACAGGATAAAATAATTCTTTAGAAGCCGCTAAAGGAATTACCGTAACTTGAGATGATGGTACTTGGGTAATTTCTAAAAAATCATTTTTTGTTGCCTCAGAAACACAAATGGCGTGAGTATCAGTATTAATTTGTTGAAGAATATGATGAACAGTATTGTCAGATTGGTTTTGAAAATACTGTGGATATTTAACTGGAATTAAATCATGGATAGTTATGATTTTTTTTAATCGCTTATTAGCTAAAATCTGTTCTGGAAACGGATAATAGGGACTATGATAAACTTGTGCAGTATTCAGAAGATTGGCATCTAACTTTTTTTCTTTTGTACTAAATTCATAAGAGAATCGCTTTAAAATTTTTTGAATTTTAGACTGATTAGGGAAAATAGAGAGAATTTTGGCGATTCTTTGAGCGGTAGAAACCTCCGATTGATAATTTACAAATTCAACATTTTGTTCGTTTTTTGAATCAACTAAATAGCCTAACGTTGCTACTAAATCTATATTTTCTGCCAAAAGAATTTCTAAATCTGAAGAGAGAGATGGGAGTTTATGAGCCAAATTTTCTGCCACTCTGAACACACCTGTTCGGGCTTTAGGGTGATAAAAACCTTGTCCCAGCAATGAAACATCTAAAATTGCTTTCATATTTTCTCCTTCAATACATTTTTACCAATTTCTTCCGATACCACAGTCCACACTTCGTCATAACTTAATTCTGAACAAGCACTACCTTCTTTGATGATGTACTTAACATTTTTATTTGCCTGATAATCACCCGAATAAGGCATATAGTTCTCAAAATCCCCTAATTTCCCAAACAATAAAAAGGCTTGTGTACCAACGGCATTTGCAAAATGAGCTGGACCACTATCAATACCGATAAAATATTTCGCATCTTTGATTAGCTGGGCTGTTTCCAATAATGACAACCTACCACAAACATTATAATACGCTGAATGATAGACTTTTAAAGTACTTTTCAAGCCTATCTCGATAATCGAAAACCCGAACTTATCTATTAAATCTTCCACTAATTTTCCCCAATGGTATATCTGCCAATCTTTGGGAGAATAGTTGGAATGACAATGAATAACGATAAACTTCTCTGGCAACTGAAAACCCTTTATTTTATCAATTACCGCTTGGGGAATATAGATTTTGGGACTAATGTTATTTATCGGTAAATTCCCAACTTTGGCGAACACCTCTAAAATATTACCATGATTAAAATAATTGTCAGTACGAATATCCAAAGAAAGAGCCAATGGGTTTTTCAAACTTGTTCGTAGGTAATCATATCTACGCAAACCTGATAAATGGCAATTATGAAATTGGTCAAAAGGATGATACTTAGCTAAAAGCATGGAGTAAAACACACTAAATTCTTCAATAACCACATCAACGTTTGGGTTAAACGTCAATAGCTCCTTGTATGCAGGTTTTACTATCCAAAAAATCTTACTGTTTGTTTTTTGTTCTTTCAAGGCCCTAATTAATGGCTCGCAGGCGACAATATCTCCAAAATGCTCCGCTAATAAAATGCCAATGAGTAGTTGTTTGGGATGAGTAATTTTATAAAATTTAATCTTAAAATAAGTATATAACCAATGACAAACAGATAGTAAAATGTCAATGTATTTGTGGTAACGATATTTCCAGATTTGTATAAATCTTTTAGGTGTCATAAGTATAAATTAGGGTATATTTTGAGTGTAATTAGTCTTATACAATTGATTATTTTATGCCACAAAATCCAATATTCTTTCAAATGGATATTTTAAAGCTCGCCTAATTCGTTGGTAACGCTTTGTTTTGATTGGTTTAATGTAATGGCATGAAAACTGGTTATAGTAGTCGTTGTAATTAGCCACCAATTGTTGAGCATAATATTGAAAAAGAGGCACAATATCTGGACGATTATCGAAATTTGAACGATTTTGGTATTTAGAAACCTCCGTCGGATTGTTGAGTCCGTAACCACTAAAATGGAAAAAAATCAATGGTAATTCATTGATAAAATACTTGCCATTCTGTTCTGTAACCTTGCGTTCATGCAAATTCCAGTATGCAACATTATAACCTGGATATTTATCTACTAAAACAATATCTTTATAAAAAATGGGTACAAAAATCATCCAGTGTTGGTCCACGAAAAGCCCATTGCAAAGGTCTATTCTACAATCTTTTGCCAAACGTTCCATCCACCAGTTTATCATTTCGTAACTTTTTGGATGCCTTGAAACTGCTACAAATCCCAAGTTGTACAAACCCGTGTTGAGATGGTCTATTTCCCGAGTATCAAATTTATCATTAATTGGTGAAGTTATATGAGGAGTAAGTACAATGTGATATTTTTCTAAATTATCTGTAAGTGGTTGTAAACTATCAAAAACGATAATGTCAGGGTCGAAATAAATGACTTTGTTAATATCGAGACGATTTTTAAAAAAATAATCAAAGTAAAAAGGCTTTACTGCTGTATTTAACTCAGTGATGTCGTAGTTGTCGCACATTTCCTCCAAATGCACGATGTTGATTTTGTCAATTTCTAACAATTGAAAAGGCGGTATTTTATCCGAATCAAGAGTTACTTTATCTAATCTATCAACCAAACCAATAACAAACTCAACATCTGGATTAGTCCTTTGTAGAGACTGACCAAGTGTTTGGGCTTGTGCTAAATAATTGATGGAACAAATGGTAAAAGCTAAAGTCATAATATTGTTTGGAGGTGGTGGGTTACGCTATATTTCTAATTTGTTTCGTTCAAAATTTCCACAAAGGTCTGAAATGCTTTGTCTTGATGGTGTCTTTCTAATACTTTTTTTCTGGCGTTTTCACCCAATTGTTTCCTAAGTACTGCATTATCTTTTAATTCTACAATTTTTTCACAAACCTTTTCTACAGCTAAATAATCTACCACAAATCCAGCATCATTTTCTACGAAATCTTTTGCTCCACCAGCCTTATCAAAACAGATGATGGGTTTTGCCAAAGTGGCTGCCTCTAAAACAACCAAAGGATAAGGGTCTTCACGAGAGGATACAAAAAACACATCAAAACATGACAAATAATCTAAGGGATTATTGACTGTCGTTTGAAAAACTACATTAAATAAACCTAATTTCGTGATGTCTATTTGAAAAATTTTAAACTCTATTTCTGAGGCTTGTCCACCTAACCAAATGAAAAATACGTCTTTTTGTGATTTCAATTGTTGAGCAACTTGAATGAACACATCAACCCCTTTTCGTAAATCAACCGTACCGATACCTCCAACTACTAATGCGTTTTCTGGAATACCCAACTGATTCTTTAACGTTTTATTTTTGAGCCAGTCAGCTTGAAAACTAAGAGCTACTTCTGGTAAGAGCGACGGTAGAACTTTGATTTTCGTTGCATCTACACAGTGATTTAATCGCAAATTCTCTTTTACGGCTTCACCACAAGCAATGAATGAATTACTCAATGACAACACATTTTGAAAAAAATCAAATTGTGTATATTGCTGAATTCCAATCTCTAATTCATGCACATACGTTTTGATTGGGCAATTCAAGGCTAATAGTGTCGGTAACAAATCCCCATTCGTAACGGTATTGGCAACAATCAAATCAAACTTTTTTGCTTGTAGTTTTTTGATTAAACTGCTACGGTACAGGCTTTCTGACTTTGTTAATTTATTGAAAAATTTTACGGGAATTGATTTTTGCCCTCCGCCATCGTTCGGATACCAAAAATACGTATCAGCCAAATCAATGAAATCCTGCTCTATGATTCCTCCGTTTTTCAATAAGATAGAAAAAGTGAAATTGCTGTCATTTTTTAGTAGCTTCAAGAACCTTAATAACAAAATTTGAGCACCAGCTCTATTGGCATCATGACTAACAAATAAAATATTTTTCATTGCATAAATTTAAGGGCTTAACATTTATAATTTACTACCTAAAAATAATATTTGTTAAGTCAGCGTAATTATTTTAATATAACATCACCACGATATTGTGCTTGTTATTGAGTATTTTTTACCGTAAATATCTTTCAAAATTACAAACAAGTACTCAGGAAATATAAATATTTACCAAAGAAAAACATTTAATTAAAGAGTTTGTCAGTAATTTAGCAAGCGAATTTATTTCGCATAAAAAAACCGTATCAAATGAATATTCACGAGTATCAAGCAAAAGACATTTTGAAAAGCTATGGTGTCCGTATCCAAGAGGGCATCGTGGTAGATACACCCGCATTGGCAGTTGAGGCTGCCCGTGAACTAACAGCTCGCACGGGTACTGGGTGGCACGTAATTAAAGCTCAAATTCACGCCGGTGGACGTGGTAAAGGTGGTGGTGTTAAATTAGCAAAAAATTTGGATGAAGTTCGTCAGAAATCAGAACAGATTCTTGGAATGCAATTGATTACGCATCAAACGGGTCCAGAAGGGAAAAAGGTTAATAAAGTACTTATTGCAGAAGACGTATATTATCCTGGTCCTTCTGAAACAAAGGAATATTACGTTTCTATTTTGTTGGATAGAGGTAAAGGTTGTAATGTCATTATGGCATCTACCGAAGGTGGAATGGACATTGAGGAAGTAGCAGAACATTCACCCGAAAAAATCATTAAAGAATGGATTGACCCAAGAGTGGGTTTACAGCCTTTCCAAGCCCGTAAAGTAGCATTTGCGTTGGGTTTATCAGGAGATTCATTCAAAGAGATGGTGAAGTTTATCAATGCACTTTACAAGGCTTACGTTGAAACAGATTCTTCGATGTTTGAAATCAATCCTGTCTTAAAAACATCTGATAATAAAATTTTGGCGGTTGATGCCAAAGTAAATTTAGATGACAACGCATTATACCGTCATCCAGATTTTATTCCTTTGCGTGACGTTACCGAAGAAGACCCATTAGAAGTGGAAGCATCCGCTAATGACCTTAACTACGTAAAATTAGACGGAAACGTAGGTTGTATGGTAAATGGTGCTGGATTGGCAATGGCTACGATGGATATTATTAAATTATCGGGCGGTGAACCAGCCAACTTCCTTGATGTTGGTGGGGGAGCAAACGCTAAAACTGTTGAAGCTGGTTTCCGTATTATTTTGAAAGACCCGAACGTAAAAGCAATCTTAATCAATATCTTTGGAGGAATTGTACGCTGCGACCGTGTTGCTACAGGAGTTGTAGAAGCCTACAAAGCGATTGGGGATATTCCAGTTCCAATCATTGTTCGTTTACAAGGTACAAACGCTGCCGAAGGAGCAAAAATCATTGATGAATCTGGCTTGAAAGTTTACTCAGCAGTTTTATTAAAAGATGCTGCCACAAAAGTAGAAGAAGTATTAGCGGAAATGTAGTTTGGATTTAGAGAGTAGAGGATAGAGAGAGTAGAGAATAGAGAGTAGAGTTTAGAACTTAACCTCAAAATCTTTATCACGCCACATCAAAAAAAAGGAGCGAAATATTTCGCTCCTTTTTTTTGACGATTCAAGAAATATTGAGTACCCATTAGATTAAACTGTACTCTATAAAATCTATACTGTATTATCTAAAATCTGTACTTTATTCTCTAAGATTTAATACCTATTATTCACTGGACTTTTGCCCGAAGAGTTGTAGTATTTCATTGCCTCACCCATTCTACTCTTGATGTCGGCAATTCGTTGTTGGTCAGACGGGTGAGTCGATAACCAAACGGGCTGTTTTGCCCCTCCGCCCGAATTAGCTGCCATCCTTCCCCAAAAATTAACCGCTTCACGGGGGTCATAACCTGCCATAGACATAAAAATTAATCCTAAATGGTCTGCTTCTGATTCTTGATAACGACCGTGAGCCATCATGCCTAACTGAGCCCCTAATGGAGCCGCTACACCATAAATGGTATTCCAAAGATTTTGGGTAGCTTGCGGTTTATCTTTCAAAGCCACACCCAAACCAATTTGTCCTGCTACCAATAAACCTTGAGCCAAAAGCCCTTCGCTCATTCTCTCTGCTCCGTGTTTCGCAATGGCGTGCGAGACTTCATGACCCATTACTACGGCAAGACCTGTTTCTGTTTGTGTGATGGGTAATATACCCGTATAAACAACCATTTTTCCACCTGGCATACACCACGCATTTACTTGATTGCTTTGTACCAATTCAGTTTGCCACTGATAGCCTTTTAGATAATCAGGATTACCCGTTTCGTTGAAATAGGTTTGTGCCGCTCTGGCAATTTTATCACCTACTCTTTTTACCATTGCTGCTTGTTGAGAATTAGCAGGCACAACTCGGCTGGTATCCAAAAATTGTTTATAACTGGTGAAAGACATGGCGTTCATCTCATCATCAGACACTAACAATAATTGATTCCGTCCTGACAATGGCACTTTTGTACAAGCCCAGATGGTAGTTAGGAGAAACGCTCCGTAAAAAATGACTCTTTTCATCTTACTTTTTTAGTTTAAGGTATTTTTCGCTTTAGATTAAACACTAAAAAAATATGCCATCTATGAAAACGAATTGCAATTGAGACGTAAAAATCACAAAAAGGTTCTACATTTTTAACAAATCACCGTAATTTTGTTCAAATATTAAACGAAAAAATATGAAAATCTTGTGTATTGGGCGAAATTATGCCGAACATATCGCTGAACTCAATAATGAAAGACCGTCAGAACCCGTTATTTTTTTAAAACCTGATACCGCCATTTTAAGAGATAATGAACCTTTTTACTACCCTGAGTTTTCGAGCGATATTCACCATGAAGTAGAAATCGTTTTGAAAATCAATAGAATTGGTAAAAATATTGAAACCAAATTTGCCCATAAGTATTACGATGAAATTGGTATTGGTATCGATTTCACTGCTCGTGATTTGCAAGCAAAATTGAAAGAAAAAGGCTTGCCGTGGGAAAAAGCAAAGGCTTTTAACGGGTCTGCTCCTATTTCTGGGTTTGTTCCAAAAACACAATTTGAGGATTTGAAAAATCTAAATTTTCACTTAGATGTAAAGGGAGAAGTTCGTCAAAAAGGAAATACATCTATGATGTTGTGGAATTTTGATGAAATTATTGCCGAAGTTTCGAGATACTTTACATTGAAAACGGGAGACCTAATTTTCACGGGAACGCCAGCGGGTGTTGGTGGCGTGGAGATTGGTGATAAACTGACAGCATTTATTGAAGGGAATGAGATGCTTTCCTTTGAAATAAAGTAGCATTATATGAAAACAAGAAAGTCGTGGATTTTACTCCACGACTTTCTCAAAGAATATTATTAATTATTAGCTTCCCAAACCGTACTTAACGATACAGTACAAAGCTCTAAATCCATCTTTCCAGTTTATTTTCTTCCCTTCTTCGTAAGTTCTACCGTAATACGATATACCCACTTCATAAATTCTAATTCTCTTTATTTTTGAGATTTTGGCAGTTACTTCTGGTTCAAATCCAAACCTTCTTTCTTTTAAATCCAAACCCTGTACGATGTCAGTTCTGAATAGTTTGTAGCAAGTTTCCATATCCGTTAAATTTAGATTGGTGAACATATTAGAAAGGAATGTCAATAACTTATTCCCGATTGTATGCCAAAAGAACAGGATTCGGTGAGGATTTCCGCCCATAAAACGTGAGCCATATACTACATCAGCAAAACCATCTAAAACGGGTTTTAGCAGTATGTTAAACTCTTGAGGGTCATACTCAAGGTCAGCGTCCTGCACAATTAAATATTGCCCAGTAGCCTGCTTGATACCTGTATGTAAAGCTGCTCCTTTGCCTTTATTTACTTCGTGTTTGTAATATTTTACGTCAAAAGTAGGGTTGTCAGTAGTAAAACGAGTGATTTCAAATTCAGTGTTATCTTTAGAACAATCATTGACAACAATTAACTCTTTATTGATTCCTCCAATTAATTGAACCATTGATAATTTACTTAAAACATCATAAATAGTTTTCTCTTCGTTGTAAGCAGGGATGATAATGGATAGTTTTTGAAATACGCTCATTTGTTAGATTTTTGGTTTTCGGACACAAAAATAAGCAGATTTCCTGCATTGTTTGGTATTCTGTGATATTTATTGTGATTATTTAGTGTTAAAGTATCTATTGGCGGAAAGTTGGTAAAGTAAATAACACAATCTGGACTGGGGTTCCCATCTTGATATTTCTTAGATTCATTCGTTACTTGAACTGGCACAAAACGTTTTTCTCCTCTCAATTCATACATAATTGGATAAATAGGGTCGTTACCAAATTGGTCGTCAGTTTTTATACCAATCACTTTGTATGGGCTTCCTTTCAGGTATTCAATAACTGCGTTTATTTTTCTTGAATAGTCAGTTTCAAAAGTATAATAATGGGTACTGCGTGGTTGAGTAAAATAAACATTGGCAGTAAGTGGAGGTAATTTTATTAACGGTCTTCCAAAAGTAAATAAAGCATAACCAATGCCGCTAATAATCAATGAACTTAAAAGCCATTTCTGAATTTTTGATTGCGATAAGTAGTCAGCTATCAGGGGCGAAAACAAAAGAAAAAAAGGCAAGTGCAAACGAATATGCCAAATTTGGAATTTGACAACATAACAAAAAATGAAAAAACTAATGAAAGCTATAAGAAGGACAACTTTTGAAGTAACATTTCCCTTTCTAATTATATAAATACTGGTAGGAAATAATAGCACGAAATGTAAAAAACACGAAACAGAATCTTCGGTGCTTGATAACATCGGTAAATCAAAATGGGTGAAGCTGGTGGCTGAATTATTAAGTGGAACGTGCAAAATATGGTCATGAAACCACAATAAAAATATTTCTGTCAATTTGTGTAACCCTGGAAGCCCAAAATGTAAACCCATATTACGGGAAAGCACCGATATAAAATCACCCACAGAATGACTTTGATTATTATAGATATAGTATAGTTCTTGTGAAACGCCCAACGGACTACCAATGTATTCAGTATTTCTAAAGTAAAAAATGGCAATATTTACACCCCACAAAATAACGATAATCAACCCTTGAAGTACTAATTTTTGAAAAGTAAAATTACCTTTGAAAATAGCTCTGATTTTTGACACACCCCACCAAATGCAAATCGGCAACAAGAAAATGTAAGCTGTTCCTTTTGTTAAAATAGCTTGTCCGATGGCTAAACCTGCCCAAGCATAAGCATTTTTTTGTTTGTGGTGAATATCAGCCTGAAAGTGCAAAAGTGCGGTGATAATAAAAAAAGCATGGACAAGGTCATTCTGAGTAGTACCACTTTGTAAAATCAGCATTGGTATAGTGGCAGAAACTAAAAAAGCTATCCATTGTGTTTTGGTTTCTTTAAAAAGCATTTGAGCTACTTGGGAAACCGCTACACAACTACCAATCCCAAAAATCCATTGAACGAAGAAGTCAAAATAGTCAGCGTTGTCGATAGCTCTAATTTGCAAAATCATGTATTCTGCTAAAGGTGGTTGATATAAATTTCTATCAGTCTGAGTGGCGTAATACGTGACATTTTGATGTTGAAGCCAATATTCAATTCTGGGTAGATGATAACTAAGGGAATCATAATTTATGGGAGCATATAGTATTCCACACAGAAAGGACAAGCAAAAAAACAGCATGGAAAAGCCCAATAAAAAGGAATATTGCTTCCAAATTGTGCTTATTGGTTGGAAAAAATGAACTGATAAATCTATCCGTTTCAACCAAACACAAAGAAAAATGAATAATATACCCCAAAATATTCGGATAGAAGAAATCGTCAAGAGATTGAAAAAACTCAGTGCTTCGGTGGCAAAAAGGGTTAATAAAGCAAAAATCTGAAGGGTTATGATAAAATTATAACGTATCGAAGAAGAGAAAAACTTGGTTTGGTTTAAGAGATAAAATAGCGTTATTAGGGTCAATAATATCAAAAACATACAGATTCTTTAAGACTTTTAGTTAGTTTTGTTAAGTCGTTGGTTTCAAAGTTAAATAATTATTCGCTAACAACCTTTCAGACACCAGTACATATTTGCCATCATTTGAATAAATCCTTTGAAGTTGAAAAACCTTTTAGTCATATTTTTATTTAGCTTATCTTCTTTTGTTACCTCCGCTCAAAACAAGCAATTAACCTATCCTCGAGGCTATTTTTTGTTCCCCATCAATCCAAATCAACAAAATTACTTAGCGGGTGGTATGGGCGATTTACGAGCAGACCATTTTCATGCTGGTATTGACATCAAAACGCAAGGACGAGAAGGCTTGCCTGTGTATGCTACGGGCGATGGATATATTTCGGAGGTAAGGGTTCAAACCAATGGTTATGGTAACGTAATTTTCATGACACATCCTAACGGATTCATTTCCGTTTATGGACATCTAAAAACGTTTGCCGAGCCTTTGGCGAGTTATATCAAAAAAAAGAGAATAGAAAATCAAACATTTGAAATAAAACTTACACTCAAACCCAATGAATTTGAGGTAGCTCGGGGACAAGTCATTGGTACTTCGGGAAATACGGGTGGTTCAGCGGGTCCGCATCTACATTTTGAAATCAGAGATACAAGAAATATTATTCTAAATCCGCTCAACTTTGGATTTACGGAAATTAAAGATGACCTCCCTCCTATTTTTCAACAAATTATCATTAAAACATTGGAAATTGGTTCAAGAATTAATGGTGAGTTTGGTAAAAAGCTATTTTACCCACAAAAAACCGCTGATAAAACCTACCAAATTTCGCAAGCCATAACCGCCAATGGAAAATTCGGTCTTGAATTATTGGCAGTAGATAAAATGAACGGCACGAATAATTCAAATGGGATTAGTTGCGTTGAATTATTGGTAGATGGCAATGAGACCTATTATTCTCATCTTGAACAATACTCTAATGAAATCTCGCACGATATTAACGTACACAATGATTACGCTATTGAACAAACGCAAGGTTATCGTTTTCAAAAGTTGTTTCAAGATGATGGAAATGATGAGCTAAATATTTATAAACCAATTGTTTCGAGGGGCAAAATCAATATCAACGATGGTAATACCCACCAAGTAACCATCCGTATTTGGGATGCTTATGAGAATAAAGCTACTCTGAATTTCATTATCAAAGGTGAAAAAACGGAATCCTCTAAAACCATCAGCCCGTCTAAACAACCAACGGTTATCAAACATCAAATTGAGGACAATACTTTACTGATAAAAGCTACTAACTTAAAGACTATCAATTCGGTAGCTACTTTAAAATTTGCTAAATCTACCATAGATTTACCGATAAGTTATGCTAAAAACAATGAAGCAACGTATCTTTGGGACTTGAAAAAGGGATTACCCGATTCAATTTTAATTGATGGCACTACAAAGGCTACAAATCTAAAGAAAATCGTCATTCCAGCCGAGCAAACCAACTTTGAAACCGATGGACTTTCTTTGAATTTTGAGTACAACACTTTGTATGATACCCTTTATTTACAGACGGTTCAAATGGCTAATACGCTGATAATTGGTGAGCCGACTGTTCCATTGAGAAATAAATTTGATATTGAATACCAACCAAGTATTCCGATTTTACTGCCCGATAAAACGTCAGTTTATTATCTCAGCAAGCGTGAACGTACATTTTTAAAAACCCAGTTTAAACAAAACAAACTAAGTTTCAGTAGTAAAAAACTCGGAAAGTTTGAGATTTTGACTGATACGCTTCCCCCAAAGGCAAGCATTATCAGAAAAACGCCTGATGTTTTCATGGCACGAATTAGCGATAATTTGTCGGGTATCAAAAACTTTAAGGCTTTTATCAATGACCAGTATATTCTTACCGACTACGATGCCAAGAGTTCAACATTGTGGTCTGTTAAATCTGATTCTACCCAAAAATTATACGGCAAATTAAAATTAGTCCTCGAAGACAATCAAGGAAATTTAAGTGCTTTCGAGACAACCATTGATTCTTTGAAAACCAGTACACTACCAGTAAAAATTAACACAAAATCTAAACGTAAAAATGAATCTAAAAGTAGGCGACAAAGCCCCCAACTTCGAGCAAAAAGACCAAAACGGAAACATCGTTAAATTAGCTGATTTCTCTGGTAAGAAAGTTATTCTATATTTTTACCCCAAAGATGACACCCCAGGTTGTACAGCACAGGCTTGTAATTTGAACGAAAATATTGAGGCACTTGCCGCAAAGGGTTTTGAAATTGTGGGCGTAAGCGTTGATGGAGAAAAAGCTCACCAAAAGTTTATCAAAAAGTATGATTTAAAATTCACCTTGCTTTCTGATGCTGACCACCAAATGGTAGAATCCTACGGAGTATGGGTTGAAAAATCAATGTATGGAAAAACCTACATGGGAACTGCCCGCACTACTTTTGTGATTGATGAACAAGGTATCATCACTGACATTATCTCAAAAGTGGATACCAAAAATCATACGAGTCAAATTTTAGGATAATTTTGTTTAAAAATCAAAAAGATGGAAAAGTCAAAACAAATTAGAAATATTGACGATATTATTCATCGCTTAATTGCCGACAAAATAGAAATGGAGCGTCAAGCCCGTGAGGATTACAAAAAACCTCATGTACAAGAAGCCATTAAGAGATTAAGAGAGAAGAATAAATCAAATGGAAATAAATATCAGTCCTTATAATTTTGAAAAAATAGATTCTGATGGATTTGTTTACTTTTTTGATACAGAATTCGAACTTACTTATGAGGTAATATTCAAACCTACGCCTTATCTTTTTTCATCTGAGAAACCATATTCTAAAGATACGTACGAATTTTCAATTATTGTACTTGAGAATCCGAACTACTCGTCTCCTCCATTTGATAATAGAATAGGAACGACCATAGCCAAAATATTCGATGATTTTTATCAAAATAAGGGTAATACTGTAAGTTTGTACATTTGTGCTTCTTATGATAACCGTCAATTAATAAGATACAGGAAATTTAATAGTTGGTTTGCTTCATTCAATTCAAGTAAATATGTAAAAATAGATGCCTCACTAATTGATTTGAGCAAAAATACGTACCCAATTTCAATTATTATTTCAACCCAGAATCCTTATAAAAAACTAATTAGTGATGATTTCTATGATATGATAGATTCCTTTCAAAACAATAAATAACTGTTTCTTAATAATCAATTATAAATAATGCAAATTTCTGAATTACAAAAAGTTGCGTCGCAAGTGAGACGTGATATTGTCAGACAAGTTCATGCTTGTCAGTCGGGACACCCAGGCGGCTCTTTAGGTTGTACCGATTTATTAGTTGGTCTTTACTTCGACCAAATGACGCTGAAATCTAATCCTGATGGAACTAAACCTTTTGATATGAATGGAACAGGCGAAGACCTTTTTTTCCTGTCAAATGGTCATATTTCTCCCGTCTTTTACTCAGTTTTAGCCCGTGCGGGATATTTCCCTGTGGCTGAATTAGCTACCTTCCGTAAATTAAATTCACGTTTACAAGGACACCCAACCACTCATGAGCATCTGGAAGGTATTCGTATTGCTTCGGGTTCATTGGGACAAGGTATGTCGGTGGCAATCGGAGCAGCACAAGCTAAAAAACTCAATGGAGATAATTCTTTAGTGTTTGTATTAATGGGCGACGGTGAGCAGAACGAAGGACAAGTTTGGGAAGCTGCCATGTATGCACCACATCACAAAGTAGATAATCTAATTGCAGTTATTGACTACAACGGTCAGCAAATTGATGGACCAACCGATAAAGTGATGAATAATCGTGATTTGGCGGCAAAATATGCGGCTTTTGGTTGGAATATCATGAAAATGAACGGTAACGACATGGCTGATGTAGTAAAAGTATTAGCTGAAGCACGTGCTTTTTCAGGAAATGGACAACCCACGATGATTTTAATGACCACCGAAATGGGAGCTGGCGTAGATTTCATGATGGGTTCTCACAAATGGCACGGCGTTGCTCCAAACGATGAACAATTAGCAGCAGCATTAGCACAATTACCTGAAACTTTGGGGGATTATTAAGAATTAAAGCTATTGGCTTTGAGCTATTTTACAGTAAACTGGTATTCGTTAGAAAATAAAATATCCAGACTCCGAAGCCATATCCAAAGTTTATTAATTAGATAACAATAATGAAAAAATATACATTTACAGAAAAAAAAGATACTCGTTCGGGCTTTGGAGCTGGAATGCAAGTATTAGGTCAGACTAACCCAAATGTTGTTGCTC
>JALONS010000069.1 GCA_025454855.1 Arcicella sp. | reverse complement strand
GGTAAATACCCAAGTAAAGTCTTAACTGGAATGTTAGTAGCCATAGTCTCAATTTTTAGCATACTAACTTAACCATTTTTGACGTTTCGGACAATAGTGATTGTGACCCCTTGAAACACTTGAACAACGCTAAATATTTTGATTATTTTTTCAATGCTCGTGAAGACCAAGTGGCAGCCGTCTATCAGTTTGACTACAACGATTATTTCGAGCATAATCAAACATCTTGGGTGGTTTACAATCACCAAATTGCCTATGTATCATCAGCAAAGGTCAGTGAATGGGTAAAAATTATCTCATCAATCATTTATTACAATGAAAATACCATCGTAACGGAATTTGTCATGACCGACGAACGCTGTCAAAACCTACGAGCGGTGCTTTGGACGACCTCAAAATACATTGATGTTTCTTCGGGAAAGAAAACCAATCATCAGCCCGAAGTTCAGAAATATTTAGAAGCTATTTGTGTAGAAGGTATTGATTTTGAAAACATTACACTTAATATGCGAATAAAGACTATTAAGAAAGAATTGCTGGAAGGGGTGTTTCTTGGGAAGTAAGAAAGAAGCATATTTAAAGTTTGTTTTGTAACCGAACAATCATTAATTTTATAAAATCTCACTTTATTAGCTTACTTATGCACGAAATACTTATCAGGAATTTTGAGGAAATGAGAAGAAATTTATTAGAAGAACTTAAAGCAACAGAGAGTAAAAGAACACAAGATGAGACAGACCAAATGCTTGATTCTTTGAACAGTATTGATGAAATTCTGAAGGAACTCTTAGCACAAAAAAACAAATAAGTTATGGAAATGATACTTGAAACCCCTCCACAAATACGTCCAAATATTCAAGAACTTCTCGACCGTTCGAAAACCTTAATTGAGGAAGGCAAGGCATTTTTACAAGCTAATGGAACGTTCATCGAATTGGACAACTATTTGACAATCAAGCGGTATTGTGAAAAATATGGACTTCAAAGTGAATCAATCGTTACAAATTGGATTCGTAGAGGAGTTATTGCCCAAGAAGATATTAAGGTCATTGAGGAGTTGAACGGTCTTCGTTTGATTAAGGATAAACCTTATCGTTAGTGAATTTTTCATCAGAATAAAACGAAGCCAGAAAGTTTAATCATTTTCTGGCTTTTGTCTTCTATTTTAAATAAAATGCAAGCACAATCTATCCTAAAACAATACTGGAATTATGATACTTTTCGTCCTTTGCAGGCTGAGATTATTCAGTCGGTTTTGGAGGGAAGAGATACCCTCGCCCTGATGCCAACGGGCGGGGGCAAATCGTTGTGCTTTCAAGTACCCGCCCTGATGTTGGAAGGAATTTGCATTGTTATTTCTCCTTTGATTGCCTTGATGCAAGACCAAGTGGAACAACTGAAACGCAGGGATATTGCGGCGGTCGGCGTTTTTTCTGGAATGCACAAAAATCAAATTGATATTGCTCTGGATAACTGTATTTATGGTGATATAAAATTTCTCTACGTTTCGCCCGAAAGGTTACAGACTAAAATCTTCATTGAACGGGTTAAACAAATGAAAATCAGCCTATTAGTCGTTGATGAAGCTCACTGTATTTCACAATGGGGGTATGATTTCAGACCTCCGTACATAAAAATTGCGGAATTTAGAAATTTAATACCCTCCGTTCCACTCGTTGCCCTCACTGCCACAGCTACCGAAGAAGTAAAAACTGATATTTTGGAACGTTTGGAAATGAAAAATCCTCAAATATTCCAACAAAGTTTTGCTCGTGATAATTTATCTTATTCTGCTTTCAAAGAAGACGATAAAGAAAGGCGTTTAATGAAAATTTTGCAAAATGTACAAGGTTCGGCAGTTGTGTATGTGCGTAACCGTAGGCGAACGCAAGAAGTAGCAGATTTATTAACCAAAACCAATATTCAAGCTACTTTTTACCATGCGGGACTCAACGCTGCTGACCGAACTAAACGTCAAGCATCGTGGATTAAAAATCAGGTACGAGTGATGGTTGCTACCAATGCTTTTGGAATGGGCATTGATAAACCCGATGTACGAACCGTTGTCCACTTAGATTTACCCGATACCTTAGAAGCCTATTATCAAGAAGCAGGAAGAGCGGGAAGAGATGGCGAAAAAGCCTACGCCGTAGCTCTTTTTAATCAATCAGACATTGAGGGTTTAATAAAAAATGTACAACAATCTTACCCGCCCATCGAACTCGTGCGACGGGTGTATCAATGCTTAGGTAATCTTTTTCAGTTGGCGGTAGGAGCAGGTGAATTTGCCAGTTATGATTTTGATTTGGTAGAATTTCAACGCCGTTTCGACCTCCCTCCTACTGATACGTATTTTGCTCTGAAGATTCTTGAAAATCAGGGTTTTGTACAACTTTCCGAGGGCTTCAAAAACACTTCAAAAATCATGTTGATAGTGGATAATCGGCAATTATATGATTTTCAGTTACGTAATCCAAAGTACGATTCATTCATTAAATTACTACTCAGAATGTACGGTGGAGAGCTTTTTGGCACTTACTTGAATATTTCAGAAGAAAATATTGCCAAAGCATTTTCAATTCCAGTAAATGAAGTAATCGCTTGGTTACAAATCTTGGAAAAGTTTAATATTTTGATTTACGATAAACAAAAAGATAAACCACAATTAACGTTCCTCACGCCCAGATTTGACATTCGAGAATTACCATTGCAAGAACTGGAAATCAACAATCGAAAAGACCGTGATTTACAAAAAGCTCAAGCGGTAAAACACTACATGGAACACGCTAATCGTTGCCGCACGCAGTTACTTTTGGAATATTTCAATGAAATTACCGATAAAGAATGTGGTGTTTGTGATAATTGCTTAAAGAAAAAACGTGAACGTAAAACTGATGTTATTGACAAGCAATCAAAAAGTGATACTCAACTGAAAGTTAAGCAATTATTGCAGAATGGTAGTATGAGTTTGACATTGATTACGCAAATTATTCAACCTACAAATCAAGTAAGTTTTCAAGAGATAATTCGTGAGATGATTGCCAATGAAGAGGTTAAATACGATGCGGAAGGGAGATTAATGTTGTAGGGGAATAAACGTCTATTTATTCCCCTACCAATATTTATTCATAAATACCTGCTGCTACTTTTTCGGTAATGGATTTGGGGGCAAGCCATGCTAAGAATGCTCCTAATTTATTGATAAAACCCGGTATTACCTCCGTTTTACCTGCCAACATAGCATCCACTGAAATTTTTGCTACTTCTTCGGGGGTCATCGCTACTTTCTCGGCTGCTTTTCTGGCTTTCTCAGGAATGCTCGCACGGTCGTTGAAATTAGTGTCTGTTGCTCCAGGGCAAATACACGTTACCGAAACGGGTGAATCTTTCAATTCAAATTTCAAAGCCCTTGAAAAATTCAATACAAAAACTTTGGTTGCGGCATAAATTGCCATTTGCGGAAGGGCTTGGTACGCCGTAGAACTGGCAATATTCATAATGTATGCTTGTGAATGACGTTTCAGCATGGGTAGGAAAACCTGACACATTTCAGTGAGGGTTATCATGTTCAAATTCATCATATCCCGATTTTGTTCTACCGTAAATCTATCAAAATTACCTGCCGAACCGTACCCTGCATTATTTACCAATACCGACACTTGATATTCATTTTGTTCTACCCATTTATGTACTGTACGGGCAGCATCAGGAATGGATAAGTCTGCTGCTAAAAAATGTACTTTTACGCTATATTTTCCTTTTATCTCATTGGCAACATCTTCTAACTGACTCGCTGACCGAGCTACCAATAATAAATCATATTTCTTTTTTGCCAATTCAACGGCTATTTCTTTGCCAATTCCTTTACTTGCTCCTGTGATGAGTGCGTACATATATTATATTTATTGAAAATTGAGCGGGTAGCGTTCCGCTTATTGACTTGTTGAGTTTTACCACAAATCTAATGACTAATCACCAATCGCCAATCACTAATCATAAAAAAAGCCCCACCAAATGGCAGGGCTTTGTATTGTGAAAAGTCTAAAATTACTTTTTAGGAGCTTTTACAGGAGCAGCAGGAGTTGCTGGGGCAGCAGGTGCTGGTGGCGCCAGCAACGCTTTTAATCCGTCTGGGTCATCTGCTTTAATGGCTACTGCTTTATCTACGTATTCTTGGGCTTTTACTAAATCCTTAGTAGAGTTAATATGATAACCCGCCAAATATCTGTACGCTTCGTATAATTGCTCTTTATTGGCTTTAGCCATATCTACTACCGTCAAGAATTTTTCGTAGTGAGGTACTGACAACCATTTTGTTCCAGTAAAATCTACGTAGTTATTACTTCTGGCACGATACAAATGGAACGGAGCAAATTTATCATTGATACCAATGGCTTTTGCATACATTGAATCCGCTTTGATACCCTGATTGTATCTTCCGAGTGTATCTTCACGTGGTGTGTAAGCCGTCACAAAATACTGAGCCATCCCTGCATTATACCAGTCAGTACTATTTAATGACTGTTTCTTGCCCAATTTCCAATTCATTGATTTAGTAGCATAATCAACCGCCTTAGCATACTTTTTCTGTCCGTAAGCTACGGTGTACATCGTAGCATAATGATTGTTGATAGTATCTTCTGGAGCCGCTTTTTCGTAATACAAAATCGCTAATGAATCCTTTTTCAAAGCCTGATACGCTTTTGCAAAATAAACGTTATCTAAATAATAAGGTTTTACACCTGCTTTCACCATTTGTTCCAAGTTCTCCAACCCTAAAGTTGGATTACCTAATTCAACACCTGAATATCCTTTCATTCTGAAAACATCATTATCTCTTGCTCCGCCCGCTTCTGCTCTCTTAGTGAAATCCATTGCACCTTCGTAATCTTTAGCCAAGAATAATAATTTAGCCGTTTTCAACAATACTGGAGGTGTTGCTTCTGATCTATCAACATATTTTCTAAATAATTTAGAAGCATCTTTATACTTACCAAAAATGATATAATATTCACCCATACGACTGTAGTATGGAGCAAAAGCTGAATCTAATTCGTAGGCTTTTTGATAATTATTGATAGTTTCTTGGTAGTTTTTACCTCTTAAATAAACAACACCCAAACGAATGTAAGCCTTAGCCGTTTTATTTACTAAAATAGACTGCTCATAACCCGTTGCAGCTGGACCACCATCATTTTTCAATAAAAAGGCATCTCCTTTCACAATGTTCATTTCAGCAGTTAAAGGTTTTTTCGTTTTTTCAGGAATCAAATCTATCAAACGAACTGCCTCACCTGGGTCATTGGTATGTTCATACAAAGTATATGCTTCAGCAATGCGGAACATCACATCTGCATTTTTCATTTTAGTATCTAACAAAATTTTATCGAAGGCTGCTTTCGCTCCTTGTGCATTTTTGTTAGCCAACATGATAGTAGCCAAACCTACCGAATTTAAAGGTTGTTTAGGTTCTGCGGCTAATCCTTTTTCAAAAGTAGCTTTTGCTCCTTCTAAATCTCCACTACGAAGCTGGACATAACCCAAATAATACATATTTTCAGCCGTAGGCGTTGCCGCTACTACTGCTGTCATCGTTGCTTTCGCTTTTGTTGGCTGGTCTCCATCCAACTGCGCAAGTCCTTGCTGAACAGTTTGTCCATTTACTACACCAGCAAATAACAAACTTGCAGCCACCAATAGAGATTTCATTTTTACGTTCATCTTCTTGTGTTTTTTAGTTGTAAGTAGTTTTAAGTGCTTCTTGCACGTTTAGGTTAATTCTTTTATCCTTGACTTTAAAATAAAATATGACCTTAGTTGGAAAACTTCTATTATATTTTAGTTTGAAGACTATTTACAAAATTAAAATAAAAATATTATAATAAAAACCTAAATTTATTCTTCATAAACACATTTTTTCAGATTTTACACAAATGAATTATTTTAATATTTATTTGCAAAAATCTTAAATCTATTTATCAGACGAGATTATTTTCGACGAGTAACTACTTTGGGGGTTACTTAACAAAACATTAACAAGTCCCCTCAATTTTCATTAACCTATCAGAGAAAATACCTCCTAAAATTTTACTTAGATTCCACCTGTCTAATTTGTAAAGGTTGCGTCAAAGGAATTAAGCCATTTTTATAGACAATCAACTGTCCCTGTTCCAACGTCATATAGTTGATAAAACCAGTTCCCAAACCCATGTGTGCTTCCTTCAAAATCAATTTAATTTTACGGGTTAGTGGGTATTTTTTCAACGCTAAATTATATCCAAATGGTTGATAGTAATCTTTGATGGTAGGGTTTGGCTTATTCGCTACCGACATCACATTTACGCTTCTGATAAAAGTTAATGAGGTGGGGTCGTCACCATCACTAATCCAGTTACTACCAATCACACCCATTGCATTTTTATGCGTTTGTACGTATTCAATCACTTCCTTGTTTGATTTTGCCGCAAAAAAGGAAACTTTTTGTGTCTTATCTAATTTGAATGTATCCACTAAAAAGGTCAAGTTGCTGGAACTCGTACCATCAAAAACCAGTACAATATCCTTTCTCTTTCCTCTCATAACATCTTCTAATTCTTGGGTAGTAATGAGCGTATCTTTGTTAGCCTTATTGGTAATCAAAGCAATACCATCACCCGCAAACTTGAAACTCTTGTATCTAATATCGTCTCTTTTAAAGACTTCTTTTTCTTTCTCTGTCAATTCTCGGGCTACCACTGCCATACGGGCTTTATCATTGAGCATCATGGCTACGGCTTCGCCTTCGGGTTTGAATACTAAATTAATCTTAGTGTAAGGGAATGTCTTTTCAAAAGCCGTTTTCTCGGCTTCTAAAATTTGTCTGAATGACTCATCTACCGCCACTGTAATTGTACCTTTGGCAGGTGTGTCCAACTCATTTCCATCTTTATCTTTTCCACCCCCACACGATGCCAATATTGCCATTCCAAGCACTATCAACATCCTATTTACTATCTTTATCATGTTTGCTTTGTGTAATTTTGGGTTAGTGATAAATACAGTTTTTCAAATTTATCACTAAAATATACTATAAAATCTTACTTATTTAGTCCACTTTCCTATCCAAAAACTACTATCTCATTTATTCTTTCCTTCCATCATAATATGAATATTCCTCTCCATCGTCATCATTTTCATCTTCTATTTTTTGATACACTCGCCACGCTCTAAATAATCCATAAACTATCAGCACTGCTCCCAAGGCATACGCCCAATTTTTAGAAGGCAGCATCATTTGTGCAAAATTTGATTCTGGATATATCACTAACATTATCCCGATAATGGAATATGATAACGCCATAAGGGCATTTACTATTGCAAAGGCTTTATTGGGCATATTTTATTAAACTTTTCAATGAAAGTATTTAGTAACCATTATTAGTAGGTTATCAATACACTCATTATGTTTTTTGATGTACTACAAAAATGAAACCTGCCAGAAATCTGACAGGTTTTCATTAAGTATTGTATCGTTGATTAGTCGAATACTATTCTGATAACTGGAAATTGATTGGAATAGTAAATCTTGAACGTACTGCACGACCCGACTGTTTACCAGGAGTCCATTTTGGTACAGATTTAATTACTCTCACAGCTTCCTCATCGCAACCGAAACCTACTGATTTCAAAACATCTACGTTTTGAATAGAACCATCGGTATTTACAACGAACTGAATATATACTTTACCTGATACGTTGGCACGTTGTGCAGCCGCAGGGTATTTAAGGTTTTTCTGCAAGAATTTTGCAAAAGCTCCCATACCCCCTGGGAATTCAGCTTGTTGTTCAACCGCCGTAAAGATTTCTTCTTCTTTCGGCTTTGGTGGCTCAACGGGTGCTTCTTCTTTTGGCTTTGCATCAGGGTCGGTTGGTGGTGCTTCCACTTCTGTTTCACCTTTTACAGTTTCAGCAGCGGTGTTACCTTTTACCTCTTCTGGTGGTGGCTCAGGTTTTGTTACTTCTTCATCCCTCTTGATTTCAGGAGGTAAGAATTTGGTTGTCGTCACCTTTGGAATTTCTTTCGGTGGTGGTGGCGGCGGTGGTGGTGGTGGTGGTGGTGGTGTTTTATTCTCTGGAGGTGGCTGGTCAATTTTCATTACTTCAGCCGTTACTTCTGTTTTCTCTTTTGCTAAGTTTTCTGCTAATTTGTTGTAAGCAAATGACAAAGCAAAAAGCGTTGAAACCGAAGCTATGCCTACCAGTAAAGACCGAGTAACCACTTTTGGATAAGTTTTTCTTAAGACATAAGCACCGTATTCTTTGTTCTTATTCTTAAAAATAATGTCATCCAACGTTGCATTTGGGCTTATTACGTTTGACATAATTTTCTGATTTAATACTGTGAAAGTAGTTAAGTAATGAATGTTGAGTAATTCTGAGGCTAATTTTAATTATTCCGAATCTCTGTAAATCATTAGCACCTAACGTACATTTTAAACTAAGTTGTACTTCAATATTTCTTTGAATAAAGTTAAAACTATTTTTTTAGTTTTCAAATTTTTTCAACTATTTTTTTAGTTTTTCATTTATTCAACTGCATTAAAGTCCTGATTTTTTTATCAATCCTTCGGTTGCTGGGTCAATTTCCAAAATGGCATAACGCTTATTTCCTGTGATAGCACATTCATCTAATAAGTCCACCATATTTTTGTACTTAGCTCCCTTTGCAGCTTTGATTACAATTGTGAAGTTATCACCAATTCTTTTTTTCATATCAAACAAAATAGTACGAATACCTTTGTTTGAATAATCTGTTTTCAACAGTTGTGTTGCGGCATCGGTTGGAAGTCCTTGATAGTAATAAACTTTCTCGGCATCAGGAATAACAGTCAATGTTTCAGACATTTTTACTTCTGATTTTTCTTCTTTCTCCGTTTTGTCAGGCATATTCAACTGCATTACTACGGGCTTTGCTAACGTCGTGGTTAGCATAAAAAAGGTAATTAGAAGGAAACCTAAATCCACCATGGGTGTCATGTCGATTTTGGTTGACGCTTTCTTACTGCGTTTCTTACCACCTTTCTTGCCCCCACCGTCTTGACTAATTTCTGCCATTGTATTTTGGGGTTTGTTTAGTGAATAGTTAATAGAGAACAGAGAATAATTGATTGCTCATCATGATATTAACTCTTAAACTCTAAACTATTTAGCTGTTATTCAATAACTTATAAAACTTTACTTGAAATTTAATCAATGGATAATAACTCTTAATTATTCTCTATTAACTATCATCTAAAAAGAGTTCTATAAGACCCTGCCTTTCAAGAGAGAGGCAGGGTTGAAACTACTGAGTACAACTAAAATAAAATTATTGTGGCTTACCTTCTGGTGAAGTTATCAACTGGAATGTGTTGATATTCTGTTCTTGCAAAGTACCTACTACTTGGTTAAAAACTTTGTAGTTTGAATTTGCATCACCTTTGATAGCAACTTTCAAGGCTGGATTAGCAATTTTTGCATAACTAACCCAAAGGAAAAGTTCATTATTTGCGGAATCGCAAGGAATACCTTTCATCAAGCCTTTCGCTTTCACGTCAGAAGGGGTCATTCCGAGTACCTGACGCATCGCTCCTGCTGGATAACCCACTAATTCAGAAGCATTATAGTTCTTCTGCATCTGTGGAGTGATAGCAATTCCCATGCGGTTTGCCATTCTTTCTAACATAGCAGATTTTGCAGTTGCATCATCTGTACCTAAAAAGATAGCTCCGTCTGGTCCTACTGACACGGTAAGAATACCATCTTTGGTAGGTAGTGGTTTCTCTGAAATGGATGATGGCGGGGTGATTGTTACGGCTTCTTCGGGCTTAAACTTGGCAGTTAGCATGAAGAAAGTCAGTAGCAAAAACGCCACATCGCACATCGCTGTCATATCAAGAGAAACGCTTTGTCGTTTTGCTTTAACTTTTGGCATAATCGTTTTGAGTTATAAGTTGTGAGCGGTTCGCCGCTACGATTGTAAGTTGTGAGTTTCGCTGCAAGTTTAGACTGTCTAAAACGAACAACGAATAACTATTAACTATTAACCAATAACTATTAATTATGGTGAGTTGCGTAGTTTTGGTTGATACTCAAACCGATTTCATCAACACTGTAAGTCAATTCGTCAATTTTAGACGTAAAGAAGTTATAAGCAATGATACAAACCGCTGAAGTACCGATACCTAATGCCGTATTTACAAGGGCTTCAGAGATACCGTTTGCAAGAGCAGTTGAATCGGTTGAACCACCTGAGTTACCAAGTGCCGAGAACGCTTTAATCATACCGATTACCGTTCCTAATAGACCGATTAGCGTAGAAACTGATGCCAATGTAGCGATGATTGTTAAGTTTTTCTCTAACATTGGTAATTCTAATGAAGTAGCTTCTTCAACTTCTTTGCTGAGAGCTGCCAATTTTTGTTCTTTGTCCAAAGAACCGTCAGTTGTTAATTGCTTGTATTTTTTTACAGCCGCTAACGTAACGTTTCCTACTGAACCTTTTTGCTTATCACACTCTTTCAATGCTGCATCAGTATCATCTTTGTCTAACAACGCTTGGATTTTACGAACGAAAGCATTCACATCACCACTACCTTTTGCTTTAGAGATTGTGAATAAACGCTCAATAGCAAAAGTTAAAGCAGTTAAGAAACAAGTCAAAAGCACTGGTACGATTACACCACCTTTGTAAGCAATTGCTAAATAATCACCTTGGTGTGGGTGTCCTTCGTTTGTACCACCTTCAAAACGTGAACCGTCTCCCATGACGAAATGGAAAAACAACTCTGCAAGAACAAATAAAATTAACATAATCACGCCCGCTGGGATGCCGCCTGATTTTTTTGGAGCTGGTGCTGCTGGCTTAGCAGCTGGAGTTTTTGCTTGTGTACTCATTAGTTTGGTAATTTTGGGTTTAAGTTAAAAAACAGTTTTAGGTGAATTTTAAAATAAAAAAATGAAAAAAGACTTCTAAGCAAAAGATTCTATTGAAATGTGTTGCTTTGACAGTTTGACAAATCTAACATAAAAAACTTTTAATTTTTACATGATTTGTGTCAAGTTTTATTAAAAAAATATTCAACATTTCCTTTGTATTGTACTATCTCAATAATTTCGTGGGTTTTGAAACTTTTTTAGTGTACTATTTCAAGAAAATAATTTTTTATAGAATTTATATGATTTTTCGTAGAATTTATTTTTTTATTCAATTTCTCCGAAAAATTGCTGAATCCTTTCGATTTCCTGAGTAATTTCTGGCGTTTTTATGTGGTGTAAAATACTCAGTATTTTATTCAGCCTTAGCTTGTCTCCTTTCACTATTATCAGCTTATTTTGAGGGCTATCTACTATTTTGCTAAGTAAAGACCCAAGACTATTTAATTTACCCTCAACAGTGATGTCAATAGCTACAACTGTTTTTTCGGCTTCGCTTAATAACCTGTTGGCGTAGCCAATCAAAAGCGAATCTGAAAAATTATCAAGTTCGTACACTACAACATCACTTGATTCTTCTTTCAGCAAGGAAAGCAGCGGATTATAAAACTTTATCTGTTCTATTTGTTCTACGATTTGTATGTAAAGCAGTAATTTCATTTTATTTTTGTGGAGACGTTCTATTTTGAGCTTCAAATTATTGCATCAATAATCAAAAAACGAAGATTTTATTTTCAAAAAACTATTTCAAAATTTGGCACAGGTATATCACTATAATAGAGAAAATGCTCGACGCAATACGAAAGCCCTTCCGCTGAAGGATGCGATTGAGGATATGCTGGAGCTTTACAAGTTGAGGTCGAAGTTTAATGAAACTTATATTGTGGCTTACTGGGAGCAAATTATGGGCTTACCTATTTCGTCACGCACTACCGAATTGTATATTCAAGACAAGCGGCTTTTTGTTCAGTTAGATTCGGCTCCGCTTAGAAATGAATTATTATTAGCCAAAACAAAAATTGTGGCTTTACTCAACAAAGCAGTTGGTGAAGAAATAGTCTCGGATGTTATTTTTATTTAATTTGATGATTTCATTAACTTTTTCATGTCAGCTTTCAGACTGAAATATTTGATGATGTAAACGATTGCCAATAGTCCAAATATGGCAGTTAAGGACAAGAAAAGTACCTGCTTTTCTTCGGTGGCTTCAAGTATTGCGTGGTTTTCTTTCGAGTAGCCTTTATGCCGTTCAGAAAGTTCTATGAGTTCTCTATTCTTTTGGCTTAATTCATTATTCTGTTGAATCAAATCATTGTATTTATTGGTAAATTCCACTCGTGAATCTTCTTGAATACTTTTCAGCTCCTCTAATATTTCATTATCTTTTTTTATAATCTCATTGAGAGCATCAATGGAAGTTTGTAAATCATCTTTAGAACGATTTCCGAATAAACCCGTTGATAAACCTTCAGTCTCTTTGTATTTACGATAAAGGTTTTCTCGCTCAAGGGTGAGTTTATTGATTTCTTCCTGAGCAAATAAAAGATGTGTAATTGTTGAAAGAAAAAGGAGGATAATTATTGATTTCATGGATAATGTTAATGAAAAATCCCGCAAATAAATCAAATACATTTGCGGGATTTTTATCTGAATATAGATTTTACAAACTATGTTTCTGGAATTCAACGCCTTTGATATCGGCTAATTCTAACAATTTTACACCGTACCTCTGGAACGCAGGAGTTTCTAATTCACTTTCTGAGGGTGTTTTTTGGCAAAACGTGTCAATCATTTTGCGGAGACGGATGGTATCATCCTCACGATGGAATACAAAAGGCTCATAAACGGGTTTTTCTTCCTCTTGTTCTTTTGGTGGCTCTGTTTCCGAAGTATCCGTAGGTTGTTGTGTTATTTCCTCTTCAGCTTTTATTTCTTCGGGGATTATTTCTTCTACTTTGGGTTCTTCAACCACTATTTTCTTTCTATCAAAACCCGCTGCAATTACAGTAATACTCATGGCATCACCGAGGGTATCATCAATGATAAATCCTAACTTGAAGCCTTTGTGCGACTGCCCTCCGATGGCTTCCGTAATGTGAGTAGTAATGATACCTTGTTCTTTTACTCCCATCGCTTTCTGACGACTGGTTGAAACTGTCACCAAGATACGCTCTGCTCCTTTAATGTCTCTGTTATTCAACAACGGCGAATCAAGGGCTTTCTCGATTACGTCTTTGGCACGGTTTGGTCCCTGAGCGGTTGCCTTACTCATCACAGCTTGTCCTGCACCACTCAATACTTTCTTCACGTCCATGAAGTCGGCATTAACTTTCCCAGATTTTGTGATTACTTCAGCTACTGATTTGGCGGCATTTGCCAACACATCGTCGGCACGTTCAAAGGCTTCTAATACCGTAAGGTCTTCATGAATTTCCATCAATTTGTCATTCAGTACGACTAAAACTGTATCACAAGTTTCTTGAAGCATTCTGATACCTTCGTTGGCAGCATCTATTTTATCAGTACCTTCCCAAGAATACGGGGCAGTAACAATAGCAACCGTTAAGATTTCTAAATCTTTGGCAATTTTGGCAATAACGGGGGCAGCTCCTGTTCCTGTACCACCGCCCATACCCGCCGTGATGAATACCATTTTTGTACCCGTTTCAAGTAATGCCTTTATTTGTAAAGCACTTTCCACGGCGGCTTCTTTCCCATGTTCGGGGTCAGTGCCTGCTCCGAGTCCTTCGGTAAGAATTGCCCCTAATTGTAGTTTGGTGGGTACTTTATTGTCATTCAGTGCCTGAAGGTCAGTATTACAGACCACAAAATCCACGTCTTGGATTTCCATCTCGTACATATGCTCAACGGCGTTACTACCGCCACCGCCAACACCGATTACTTTGATGATATTACTTTTGCTCTCCGTAGGGATTTCTATACTGTGTTCAAAAAATGCCATGTCTTTGTAGGTAAGGATGTTTATGGATTTCGGATTTGGGAGTCCTGTATGATGATTTAGGATATTGTTTTACTAATTTTGTAAATAGCTATTCAAAATTAAGAGAAATTTTTGAAATTCCTTATAAAGTTTCAGAAATTTTTGAAAGATATATATGAAATTTGAGCGTTGAGATTCGAGGAGTAAAGCAGTTTTACCAACTAATATTATTGTGCTGTAAACTACTGATTTCCACAAACTAACGTTCAGTCTTTTTCATCTAATAAATTTATCACTGTTTTATGAAAAATTTAAAGTTTGGTTTTATTATTTTATGTTTAGTGATTGGGCTTTATCAAATTCCAAACCTTTTGGCTTGGGTACTGGGGCATAATCGCTTTAGTCATATTCAAGTAAATCAACTTTTGATTGAGAGAATCTTTGATGCCTTCGGGATTTTCGTTGTGATTTTATTCCTATTAGCGGTTACTTACAAGAAAATTTGGGGTGGCGATACCTTCAAAAAAATACTACCTGCTTTGGGTTTTGCCGTAGTAATCATTGGTTTGTTTTTCTTGATAAAAGAATTGTATAGTAATTTCAGAGCGGTTGATAGACTTTATGTTTATTACAAGAAAAATATTGGTATTGTAGGCGATGTGTTTACGGCAGATGATTCGCTCGGACACCGAGGCATACCTAATAGCACTGGAAAAAGCGTTTTCCCGTTGGATAAGAATACGCAAATTGTAGTTCCCATTAAATTGAACGAAGAAGGTTTCCGAATTCCTGAAAATGCCCCAGTGGTCAATTCTGATACCTTGATGATGTTTTTGGGTTGTTCGTTTACATGGGGAGATTATTCATTGGCAGAAGACAACTATTCTTCCCAAGCAGTTAAATTGCTAAAATACAAACCTTTAAACTGTGGAATAAACGCTTATGGTTTAGCCCAAATGCTTATTTTGGCACAAAGGCAAATACCTAAACATAAACCAAAAGTAGTTTGCGTACAGTATTCACCGTGGTTGGCAGATAGAGCCAGATTCATCTTTTTCCCTTCGGCTCACGGGGTGATGCCCTTTCCGTTTGTTACTCAAAATGACAAAAATGAGTTGTATATCCACGAGCCTTATTTTCGGTCGGCACTGTATAATCCTGATTACAAATATTACAAAACTTCACCTGAGTCGTTCTCGGATAAACTTTCCTTCTTTTTCAACGTAGGTGTTCCTGTTGCCATCGTGGATAGCTGGAAACAGCGATTTATCCAGTGGAAAATGACATTCGGAATTGCTCCAACGTCAGAATCTGATAATCAGAAAATAGAGAAGTTTGTTTATGAAAAGATTTATCAACTCTGCAAAGCCCACAATGCCCGCATGATGGTGTTGAATGTGGGAGGTTTTGGGTATTCGGATGAGCAGAGAATGAGTAACCACTATGACCGCAAGCGTTTCCAAGAAACGATGAGTTCAGACTTATTACAAAATATTACCTTTATTGATGCCGATTCGGTGTTAAGAGCAGGTATTAAACCCAAAGAAAACTACTCAAAATACGTACAGTGGGGTAAAATCAATAAGGTAGATTCTATTATTTATGATAATCACCCTAACCCAATGACGCACAAAATCATTGCAGAGACGTTGGTAAAAGGGATGAAGCAGTAAGCAGTAAGCAGTAAGCAGTAAGCAGTAAGCAGTAAGCAGTAAGCAGTAAGCAGTAAGCAGTAAGCAGTATGTCTCGTCCTAACATAGGTTGACAAAAGTATGAGACCTTAAACTTGATAAAATACAATTTTTTATTTTCATTATTTATGCTCGGGTTTAACGATTATT
>JALONS010000343.1 GCA_025454855.1 Arcicella sp. | reverse complement strand
ACAATACGAATGGAGAATTTGAAACAAAACGTAGGAGGAGGATGAATCCGCAACCTGTTGTTACGGGATACAAAGTTAAGTTAATTTTATGGAATGAGTGTTAAATTTTGAAAGCTAATTTGTAGATTTTTTGGAAGGTGCTAAGTTTCACAAGGTTATCGTTTTATGGAAGACTACTTTCTAATCAGCATGGGGTTAATCAAAACGGTAGCATAACTAAAAAATTAACCATGCCACCGTTCCATGAACACATCTCCTTTCAAAACTCATGAAGGATATTCTATCTGCTCACCCGTTTGTCGATATCCTTTTGTTTCAAAAATCTTTTTAAGCCCTTCGCTCATAAACCCAATTCCGTACCCAAATAACTGTATGTACAAAAACTGCCACAATGCTCAATAAACCCACTTGAATACTCTTATTTTTGAGCGAAGAATCAATAAAATTTAACAGAACGTAAATCAATAAAAGGACAGCTCCGAGATAGAAAAAGGGTTTGTAGATAAAATACAGCAACGGAATAGCACAACAGCCCAATGTGAAAACCATAGGGAAAGTATGGACTAATTTGAGTTCTTTTGGGAAAAAACGACTGATGTTAATTCTGGCTTTGCCGAAGAATTTTAATTGTTTGAAAAATTGAGAAAAACTCGTTCTACGTTTGTGATAAATGAAGGCTTCGGGAATCAATCCTGACTTAAAACCTAAGGAAATGGCTCTGATTGAAAACTCAATGTCTTCGCCCATACGAGTGATGATAAATCCTTTTGTTTGTTCATAAACTACTCTGGAAAGCCCCATATTAAAACTTCTGGGATGGAACGTCCCGCCTAAATTCTTCTTACTTCCTCTGATTCCGCCCGTAGTAAATAACGAAGTCATGGAGTAACTAATGGCTTTTTGGATGGGGGTAAAATTGGGATGGTCACGGTCAGGACCACCATATAAATCTAAAAAATGGGTATTCAATTGATTTTCAACAATGGCAAGATAATTTGGTTCAATGAGGGCATCAGAATCCAGAATAATAAAATAATCTCCCGTAGCGTATCTAAAGCCCGTGTTTCGGGCAAAACCTTGTCCTGTATTTTGTTGATAATAGTAATGAATGTTTAGAGATTCCTTAAATAATTCTACCACAGCATCACATTTATTGACAGAACCGTCTTCAACAATTACTACTTCAAAATGTGTATAAGTCTGTTTTACAAGACATTGCAACAATTCTTCAACTTCATCTGGACGGTTATAAACGGGAATAATAATGGAGTATTTTCTGGACATTGCGGAAGCTAAAAAGTTAAAAAACAGCCCAATTTACGGCTAAATTACCTGTTTCAAAAACTTATCAATGGCATCATTCACCTGTTCGGGTTCTTCAATACTGGAGGTATGCCCTCCACCTTCAATATAAACCAACTGAGAATGTGCAATTTGAGCGTGGATTCTCTCGGCTTTTGCGGGTACGGTAGCAACATCTTGTGTGCCAACCATAATGAGCGTTGGTAATAAAATAGTAGCTATTTCATCATAGATGGGCTTGCGGTCGATAACTCCTGCCACCGCTTTGGTGATACCAGGGGCTTTGCACAATTTCATTTGATTTTCCCATTCTTGGCGTTCTTCCTTACGTGTGGGGTCCTTCAAGAACTTTTGACTAAACATAATAGGCATGACTTTACTCACTACTGCCCAAGTACCCAACCATTTTACTACATTGTTGAGAGTTCTGTATTTGGGTACGTTCTCTTGGGGTTCTGCATCAGCGGAGGTTTCCATCAAAATCACGGATTTTAATAAGTCTGGTCGACGAGCAGCTAACCGCATAGCCACGAACCCACCCATTGAAAGTCCTGCAAAATGAACTTTTTGATTCGGACAAAGTGCCTCAATCAGTGCCACCGCATCTTCATAGAGCGTATCCATATCATAACCATCAGCGGGTGAGTGCGTTTTACCTTGCCCTCGGTGGTCGTAAGTAATAATTCTGTAACGGTCTTTAAAGAATGCTTCTTGTTTATGAAACATATAACCACTCCACAATAATCCGTGCGAGAAAACAATCGTTTCTTCTCCTACTTGGGTATCAGTGTAATGATATTCTACGCTATTGACGTTGATGGAAGGCATGATTTCTTTAGGGTTATTATAAGATTTGGTTCATAAACGATTGTCAGTCATTTCATTCAACTTGTTTTCTCCATAAATATCCATTGGCAATCAAATATTGAGCTAAAACATAAGTTCCCATAACAAATAAAGTTCGGAAAGGAATGGTATAAGCAAATTTATCAAGGGCAATCAAAGCATCAGAAACCATGAATAATAACGCTCCTATCAACAAAGTTTGATAGCTTCTGGCATTGGTAGCTCGTTCGGCGGCACTCATTGCCATGATAGAAATTGCGGTCATGTAAACAATCACAGGAATAAACAACCCCATTGGTAATTGGTCTTTGATAAATAACAACATGATGATAGAAAAGATAGCAATGGCTATTCTGGAGAGCCAATTGGGTTGCTTACCTTCCTTTCTAAAAATAAAAATATACAGCAAATGAGTTATCATAAATGAGCCTAAACCCATCATGAAAAACTTTTCACCCTCAAACATTAAAAAAATATCTCCTAACATTGAAAAAAAGAATGCCAAAAGCATGATTTTGTCAGTGCTTTCTCGCTTACCATTAGTCTGATTTACGTAAAAAAACATTATCAGCAGCATTATCAATGGTTTGGTGAGGTAAACGCCCATAGGGTTGCCAATCGTACCAAAAATAATTTCAGCAATACTAACACCCATGTAAATAATGATAAACGTTTTGAAATTCATGATGTTCATTAGGGGTTAGTATTTAAGCGTTTAATTCATTTGCATACTGCGAATTATTTTTTGTCTTATACAGCGAAGTATAGCAGACACCCAACAACTTACCACTCTAAAATTTTAGGGTTGCGGGCAAATATTTAGCTAATAAGTCTTGATAATAAGGTTTTAGGGCTTGTGTGTCGGGTGGCGTTGGTAATTTTGAGTACAAATCATAAGGGTTAAATTTTTTCACCCATTCAAACATTGCTTTATCATGTTCATCCATCAAATGTTCGTAAGCATTTTCACGGTGTTGTGCATAAAACGAATGGTAGCGAATCATATACAGGGCTTCTTGCGGTAAGTAATCTTTTACCATTTGGTACAAATATTCGTCATGTCCCCACGACATATCAACGTTTTTCAAGCCACAATTAGGTTCATAAACTCCGTATTTCGTATTGAAACGCTCATCTTGTGCATCGGGGTTTGCCTCAAAATATTCGGAATAAACAATTTTATCGGAATGCTTACAACCTACAGGAAACGTATCTCCTACCACCGCCCACTGTGGCTCACCGAAAAGACAAAGTACTTTTCCCATATCATGCAATAAACCCGTAAGTACAAACCAATCAGGATGACCATCAGCCCGAATTGCCTCCGAAGTTTGTAGTAAATGTTGCCATTGGTCAAGCGAAGTATCAGGGTCTGAATCATCTACCAAAGTGTTCAAGAAATCAAACGCCTCCCAAATGGGCATTTCGGTTTTGTTAAATTTTAGAAATTCAGATTGCTTTTGTTTCACAAAATCATAGGTTTGGTATTTATGATTCAAGCGATAAAATTCACGCACAGTATCCCTTTCAGGATTATCATAATTCCGATATTCTTCTTTCGATTTCGCAGGAGCATTTTCTGGGTAACGTAATAAAATATCATCTTCCCAAACTTCAAGATTGGCTAACGGGGCGATTTCTTTCTCTGAAAATTCCATGATTTATTGGTTTTGGATATGTTGTTCTTCTTAAAATAAGTAGTATTTGAAAATTACTCATTTTTAAACCCACTAATATTAAGCGAATTTATTGATTTTACAATAAAACCAAATATACTTTTGAAGATATAGAGACGTTTTCTATAAAAATCTCCTTTATGTTTTCAAAGAAATATTGGCTTCCTTGCTATTTTATCCTTTTGTGTGTTGGTAGTAAAATCACTGCCCAAACACCGTCACTTGCTCAACTATTTTATCCAAACATTACGTTAAGGAGTGAAATCATACCCGCAACGGTGGCAGATGATGGCAAATCGTTCGGACTTACCCGAAGTTCAGCGGTGGGGATTATTCCATTAAGTACCGAAATTCAAGCGGGGATTGGTTTTGGTAAAAAAGCTGACATCGAAGCCAAACATACTTTATTAATTGGGAATTTGGCACAAATAAATCCCACTATCAATAACCGAGACCAACCCGAAGGAGGTTATAAAACCTTTGGAATCACGTATTTACAGTTGAAAGCGAGCCTCCGAGAAAAGTTTTGGGTTTATGGTGTAGGCGGAGGCATTACGCAGTCAAATGAAACTTTTTTCAATCCGCAACCCTATTTTTATGGAGGAGCAGCACGTTTACGTATATTGGGCTTGCGTACTCAAATCTTGTACGGCACAGCTATTGTGTATAGTCAGAAATTTAGGATAATTCCTATTTTCGGATTTACGAAAGCCTTAGGTAAAGACTGGAAAGTTTCGGGAATTCTTCCTTTTAGAGCCAGTGTAACTTATAAAGCAAACCCATGGTTACATTTAGATTTCAATACGGCTTATGATGGTTACAGTGCGGGTTATCAAGATTATTCAAGTACTGAAAAATTGGTACGTCGGCAAAATTATCAACAGGTAAAATTCACTCTTTCAGCCAATGCTCATGTACTGAATGTTTTAAATATTGGCGTTGAGGGTGGATTATCTGGATTCAGAACACTAAAAACA
>JALONS010000068.1 GCA_025454855.1 Arcicella sp. | reverse complement strand
ATGAAAATACTCGTTCCTCTTTGTTCGTGGGTAGAATTAATAGATTTACAGATGAGGTCTAATTGTGTATCAAGGGGTAAATCATTCAAATCTCCCGTGAAAACGCAATGGTTGAGAGCTTGATTTTCAACTACCATTTCTAAACCATAAATCCTTCTGAGTTTTGAAAGTACCTGTTCCACTGGTGTTTCTTCAAAAATAAAGGTTTCAGCGTTGGCTACTTGAATAATGGGACTCGGTTGAATCACAATAGCAGGAATAATTTCTTTGGTATATTTATTAAAAATCACTCTTTGATTGGGTGTAAGAATCATCCCCTTTCGAGTTTTAGTTTGCTCATTATTATCTTCAAATACAGATACCCGTCCAGTCTTGACGGATACTTCAATGGTTTGGGCTTCTTCATAAGACTTTATTCTGAAACTGGTTCCCAACACTTCCGTTGTGAGATTCCCCGCATGAACGATAAAGGGCTTGGTAGGGTCTTTTTGAACATCAAAAAATGCTTCTCCTTTCAGATACACATTTCTTTGTTTATTGCCGAAGTGTTCAGGATAACTGATGCTACTGTTGGCACTTAATTGAATAATGCTACCATCTTCCAATCTGATTTCTCGGGGTTTTTGAGTAGTATTCTTAACGATAATCCCTTCATTTGAAACAGTTTTTGGAGAAGCAGTTGTGGTTTTAGTGGGAGTCTGTTTTTTGACTAAAAATACAGGAATCATCAACAATAATAACAAACAAGCTACTAAACTATATTTTTGCCACGTGCGGAGTTTTAATCCCTTTTTGGTGTTGAATGTTCTTTGTTGAATGACACTCCATATTCTGTTTTCGAGGGCAACTTTTTGGTCGTTGCTCATCGTTAAGGTTTTCTCTTGTTCTTTTTCGTACCATTCTTGTATCATTTCCTCTTCCTGTTCAGTACAATTTCCCGCAAGATATTTTTCTAATAATATGTCGAATTCGTATTGATTCATTCTTAATTAGTTGATTGGTAGCTTTTTAGCTGTTCTCTTAATACTTTTACCGACTTGGTAAGATGATATTCAACGGCTTTTTCTGATAGGTCAAATGCTTGGGCTATGTCTTTGATTGACTGATTCTCGAATCTACTTTTTCTGAAAATTTCAGCACTTTTTTCGGGTAGTTTTTTCATGGCTTCTTCAACTGCTTTTGCCAAATCTGAAAAATCTACGATGTCGTCAGTAAAATAACTTTGCTGAATTTCGTGTAGGATTTGATATTCCTGAAATTTCCTAAAATTGATTTGAGATTTGATAAAATTTGTTTTCCGATGTTTCACCGCTACGATTAAATAGACGCTCAAATTTCGGATTTCAAGTTCTGAGAAACGGCTCCACAAGCTCACAAAAACATCCTGCACAATTTCTTCGGCTTCCTGTTTATTGCCCAAAGCATGATAAGCTACACTGTACATTTTAAACCAATATCTCTGATAAATTTCAGCAAAGGCATCCGTATTTCCTTTTTTGAGGAATTCTACTAATTGCTCATCGCTGAAAGATTTGTACGTCATAGAAATGGGTTGAATTTGAAGTATAGTAAAACAAGTACGCTGAACCCCTAAATATTTTTAAAAATTCTTTAAAAAGTACAATAATTTATGCAAAAAGATTGAAAATGTTCAATTTGTAGAGGATATTTTTCGAATTTTTAATAAAAAAGCCAATTCCATCAAAGAAATTGGCTTAGGTAGTGGTTAGTTATGGATTGCTGATATTTATCTATCAATCATTAAGTACCAAGACACAATTATTTAAGAATTACGATTGATTCGATTTACGATTATTTATCTGATTATCAATAATTTATTCGTAAATCTTAATCGCAATGGCGAACCAATCGGATTAATCGTAAATAATTTATGCTGAATATTTAATCATTCTCATTACTCGCCTCTACATATTTCGATAGGCTTTCTTCAAACGTTCTTGGTAGTAATTAGCAAACTGATTACTAAGACTACTGAACAAAGTGTATGGGGTAGGTTCTATGCTTCCGCTGGCATGGCGTGGAGGACACGTTTTTCCGTCTAAGGCTCTTGGGTCGCCTTCAAAGGTTTTCCAAGTGTCATTCCACGTAAAAGTTTCGTTACGGGCTTCTTCGGTAATTAAATTATTACTTTTATAGTCAAGGACTCTCATTTCCATCGTGCCGTTGATAACGATACTCTTTTGAAATGTTGTGATTGTACCTTTCACCGTTTCAAAAACATCCGTTTGGGTAGAATCATTGAGTTTTTTAGTACCCGTTTTTACTTGCTTTGTAAAATGTTCTACCGTTTTATTTACGTTTATACTCGGTGAACTCAAGCTAACCAACGCAAATTTTACTACGTCATTCTGAGGGAGAGATTCCTGCCGAATCATATTCGTGGTGTAATATCTGACGAAAGGACTGGGAGCTTTTGAACGAAAAATCTCACGGTTAAAAGCCGCTTGTAATACATCATACTCATTTTGACTTAAGCGGAATACATCATAAATTGGTTCTATTAATACCCGATGCGTAGCGTATTGAAAGGCTTCTTCTACTTTCTGATTCGCACCTTTGTAATTGGGTATCAATTCATTTACTCGTTGGAATTGCCCGACGGCATCTTTAGCCGCCAAGCGGTTTTCTTTGTGATTGAGTGCTGAAATACCCGCTTGATAACGTTCGTCAGCCGCTAATTGACGAGCGATTTCTGCTTCATGAGCATAATTTTGGGGTAAACCTACGGCACGCATCGCTACGGGCGAACGAGAAACCATCTCGTAAATTCTATTGAGCTGTTGGTATTCGGCTAAGGCACGCTCCCAACGAAAAGGCTCTTGTAAGTTTTCATAAATTCTGATGGCTCGCTTATGGTCGGCTACTGCTAAAGGATAGGCTTCTTTCAATACCGAAAGGGCTTTTGTATGCTCGGGTTTCTGTTGGAGGCGTTCTACAGAATTCTCAATAGCTTCATCAAAATTACCTTTATTAAGTTGTTGGAGTCCGCTACTACATGACATTGCCAATCCTGCAAAAACAAAAGCGGTCATTACATTTTTAGTGAATTTAAGGAGCGTTTTCATACGGCTTGAGGGATTTATTTGATACCTAAAAATAGTTGATAATTGTGTTATAATACAGAGACATTCAGCAAATAAATTCCCCCTAATATTACTTTGTTAATGATTTGTTAAAGATTTTTCATAATTTCGGATTGGTGATAAATATTAATCATTCATTTTTCCATTTTTATAAAACACTAAAAAACAATGACAAGAAAGCTATTATTTATCTGCTCTTTAGTAGTAGCCTTATGCACCAGAGGATTGGCTCAGGACCCGTGGGTAGTTACCGCCGATAAAATTAATCCTAATAATTATTACGGTGTAACAGTAGCCAATGGTATGATTGGGATTGTGTCGTCGCCCGAACCGTTGAAAGTTAAAGATGTTGTATTGAACGGTGCTTTTGATACCTACGGACGTGGAAGAGTATCTAATATCCTCAAAACGTTTGAGTTTGCCAATATGGATTTAGATGTGGATGGTCGTCGTTTGGGTAGAGCTGATATTAGTAATTATAAGCAAGTGTTAGACATGAAAAGTGCTATTCTGACTACTACGTTTGACTATCAAGACAAAGTAAACGTTAAGTATTCAATTATGGCGTTGCGTCATTTGCCTTATACTATGATGATTGACGTAGAAATAAAAGCAAAAAAAGCCTGTGAAATTACACCCCACAGCGTGATGTCTGCCCCTGATATGCTACGTGACGTAAAAAATTCTTATGCACTCATTGACCGCCCCCATGCCCTTATTCCATTGATGACTTCGGTGGCAAAATCACCAACGGGTAAACATACTTTGGCAGCTTCTAATTCTTTTGTTTTTGCGGAAGAACGTGGCAAAGAACCCCAATTAATTCATGAAGAATGGGATTACGGAATGCACCGTTTGAAGTTCTCGAAGAAAATGATTGCCAACGAGACGTACTCGTTTAGTGTAGTGGGTTCAACGATTTCGACGGAACAAACCCCCGACCCACTCAACGAAGCAGAGCGTTTGACCATCTACGCTGCCTTAGAAAAACACGACCGTCTTTTGAAACGCCATAAAGAAGGCTGGGAGAAATTATGGACTTCCGATATTAAAATTGAAGGGGATGCCGAAGCACAGAGAGCAGCCCATTTTGCTCTTTATCATTTATATTCCTTTTGTAGAGAAGGGCAAGCGTACAGCCTTTCACCGATGGGACTTTCAGGTTTAGGATATAACGGACACGTTTTTTGGGATACCGAAATTTGGATGTACCCTCCAATTTTGATTCTACATCCAGAAATGGCAAAATCATTATTAGAGTATCGTTTCGAACGGATGGAATCAGCCCGTGCTAATGCCAAATCGCATGGCTATCAGGGTGTTATGTTCCCGTGGGAGTCGGATGATAAAGGACAAGAAGCTACCCCAGTTTGGGCTTTGACGGGTCCGTTTCAACACCATATCACGGCTGATATTGGTTGGGCATTCTGGAAGTATTATCAAGTAACCAAAGATAAAGAATGGTTGAAAACTCGGGGCTATCCGATGCTCAAAGAAGTAGCCGATTTTTGGATTAGCAGAGCCGAAAAAGGGACTGATGGAAAATATCACATTATCAATGTAGTATGTGCCGATGAATGGGCGGAAAATGTGGATGATAACGCCTATACGAATGGTATGGTAAAAGAGGTTTTGGATTTTGCTACCGAAGCCGCCGAAGAACTAAAATTGACAGCAAACCCCAAATGGGAAGAAGTAATGAATGGCTTGGTGATTTTACGCAATGCTGATGGAGTAACTAAAGAACACGCTACTTATAACGGTGAAATCATCAAACAAGGAGACGTGAATTTACTTTCGTATCCGATGCACCAAGTGACTGATAAAGAGCTAATTAAAAAAGATTTGGACTATTACGAAGCAAAATTGTCGCCTGATGGACCAGCCATGTCGCAAGCAATATTGTCTATTCTGCACGCCAGACTAAATAATACCGATAAGGCTTACGAACTTTTCACAAAAAGCTACAAGCCCAACGAAGTACCACCTTTTGGTGTATTAGCTGAAACGGCAGGAGGGACAAACCCGTATTTTGCCACGGGAGCAGGAGGTTTTTTACAAACCATTTTGAATGGCTTTGGCGGTTTAGATATTACCGAAGAAGGAATTGAACAAATCAAAGATATTAAATTACCCAAAACTTGGAAATCCTTGACAATTACAGGGGTTGGCGTTGAGAAAAAGACGGTGACGATTGTGGGTGGCAAATAAAAGTGTAACTCGAAGTTGTACTTCGGGATGTTTCCGTAGGTATTCTCGAGGTACAACTTTGAGTTACATTTTTACATGAATAATAGTAGAGCCAACGCAAAAATGTTCAATTTTCTCCTCCAACAAACCATCAATCGCATACATCCATTATCAGGAGTAGATTTTGAGGCATTCAGTGCGTTACTAAAACCCTTTTCTGCCAAACGGAAGGAGGTGCTGACTGAATTAGGAACGGTGGAAAAATATTTATACTTCGTCACCGAGGGTTTGCAAAGAGTTTATTACTTAGATGAACAAAATCGTGAAGCCACCATTTTGTTTACTTATGCAGGGAATTTTGGGGGTGTTTTAGACTCCATGATGAACCAAAGCCCATCAAGATTTTATTACGAAACCCTCAGCCCATCTACTTTTTTACGGGTTTCTTTTCAACAAGTGGAGCAACTTGCTCAAACCAATCCCAACATAGAATTATTACTTCGTAAAGGCATGGCAGGAGCTTTATCGGGCTTAATGGAGCGATTAGTGGAGATTCAATGTTTTAGTTCTGAAGAAAAATTCAAGCAATTATTACAGCGAAGTCCACATATTCTCCAACTCGTACCGCATAAATATTTAGCCAACTACATCGGTATTGATGCCAGTAATTTCAGTAAATTGGTTAATTCTGTGAGGATATAAATCTTGGTAAATACCAATTTTTCTTTCAAGAAAATCAGGCAATTTTGCGAACATTCAAAATCGCAAAAACATGGATAAAGTTATTTTGCTCAATCAATTAGAGATACAAGTTGAAAATCATCTGCAAGTCGTTATCAAAGACTTCCAAAACCTTCCTCACGATATATTACTAAAGCCTTCCGCTACGGGTGGTTGGAGTATCGCTCAGTGTTTGGAGCATCTTAATACTTATGGGCATTATTATTTGCCTTTATTTGAAAAAGGTTTAGCCCAGAGTACTGTGCCTGATAGCAATGTTATCGAAAGTTCTTGGCTGGGTAAAAAAGCCATTGATTCGATGAATCCCGCTACGGGAACCAAAAAGTTCAAAGCCTTTAAAAACTATATCCCCGAGGTAAATTTAGATGCTCAGAAAGTGGTTGCCGAATTTATTCATCAACAAGAACGACTTTTACAAATTTTGAGAATGTCTCAATCAAAAAATATTCAAGCCATTAAAATTCCAATTTCTATTGCAAAATTTCTTAAATTGAACTTAGGAGATGCTTTACAGTTTTTAATTGCCCATAACGAAAGGCACATTCAGCAAGCGAATCGTAATTTGATGAGAGATTAGGATTTAGGTATTGGGGATTAGTGTAAATATTTGATAAGGTATGTTTTCACTTCTGGCGAAATGTCGTTTAAATTCGTGCAATTATTTATCCTCATGCCCAAATTCAGATTAAAACTTTTCGTTATTACCTTTCCCATTTTGCTATTGCTGGGCTATACCGAATGGTTCTATCGCCATGTTCCCAATAATTATACGGTCAAAAAACAGTATATTGATGCTCATGCCCAAGAGATTGAAGTTCTATTATTGGGTGATTCCCATTGTTTTTATGGTTTAAATCCCGACTATTTTTCGGAACGCACTTTTAATTTATCCAACATTAGCCAAACCATTTATTTTGATAAACTACTTTTTGATAAATATATTGACCAGCTCCCCAAACTCAGAAAAGTCGTTTTTTGCCTTGAATATGCCAATTTGAGTCAAAAAGACAATACTCAAGAAGACCTCTGGCGAAAATACTTTTATCAAGCATTTATGGACTTGACCGTTCCCTTGATTCAACGATACGATGCAAAACAGTACGTTCTCTCGCTCAATCAAGGTATTCTGAAAACCATCAAATTGATGTTGCGGTATTTTAGTACAGGTTCAATAACCGATTGTAAACCAAATGGTTGGGGTATAAATTATACGTTTGAGAATCGCACGAAACCATCCTTATCAGCCACCAGAAGATGGCAACAAAATGAAGATAACTCCCTTGATTTCAGCGTTAATACGCATCGTTTAGATAGTATGATTACAGTCTGTAAACAGCGAAATATGCAAGTATTTATCGTTTTGCTGCCCGTTTCAAAGGCTTTTTATCATCTCCTCAATCCTGAGAAAACAGCGAAAATCAAACAAACTTGTCAGCGTTTTACAAGGCAAAACCCTCAAAATGTCCATTATCTTAATCTTCTTCAAGCCCCCATTTTTAGCGATAACGATTTCTATGATGCCGACCATTTGAATGATTCAGGAGCGGTAAAATGTAGCCGAATCGTGAATGATTTTTTGAATAAATAGCACAGACTGCCGTATCTACATAAAATATTTCGGAAGTATGTACTTAATGTCGCAAATTTTATTTTGTTCGTTTTGACCTCACCCCAGCCCCTCTCCGATGGAGAGGGGTGCATTGGACCCCATTTTCCCCCTCTCCATCGGAGAGGGGGCTGGGGGTGAGGTTTTGCGACATTAAGTATATACTCCATAAAATATTTAAACGGTATTCTTAAATTAAGAAAAGTGGTGACTTCAGTCGGTCAATGAGATACCATTACATTCTTTACACACGTAAGTCTGTGTTACTTTATTTCCTTTTCTGTATTTTTGAACATCGTTACGAAAATTATACAAAACCCCGATGAAAAAACTTTTCCTTCTCGATGCCTTTGCATTGATTTACAGAGCCCACTTTGCTTTTCAGAAAACACCTCGCATTACCTCAACAGGCATGAATACCAGTGCCGTATTTGGGTTTGCTAATACGCTTTTGGAAGTAATCAGTAAAGAAAAACCTACGCATATTGGGGTAGCTTTTGATACACCAAAACCCACGTTTCGCCACATTCAGTTTGAGGCTTACAAAGCTCAACGCCAAGAACAACCCGAAGATATTACCATTGCAATTCCGTATGTAAAAAGGCTTTGCGAAGCCATGAGGATTCCGTTGTTGATTATGGAAGGCTACGAAGCCGACGACATCATTGGCACGATGGCAAAACGTGCTGTGCGTGACCACGATGATATGGAAGTATATATGATGACCCCCGATAAAGATTACGGTCAGTTGGTAGAAGAACGCATTTTTATGTACAAACCCGCTTACATGGGCAAAGGAGTGGAGGTACTCGGAGTAAACGAAATTTGTGAGCGTTGGGGCATTGATGACGTGATGAAAGTAATTGATATTTTGGGATTAATGGGCGATGCTTCCGATAATATCCCGGGGATTCCGGGGATTGGTGAAAAGACTGCCCAAAAGTTGATTGAAGAGTACGGTTCAGTAGAAAATTTGATTGCCAATGTAGATAAACTAAAAGGCAAGCAACAAGAAAATGTACGAAATTTTGCCGAACAAGGGCTTTTATCGAAAGAATTAGCCACGATTCATTGTGAAGTACCCGTGCCATTTGATGAAGAAGATTTGAAGATTTCGGAAGTAAATAAAGAATTACTTTCTCCACTGTTAGATGAATTAGAATTCAGAACTTTACGAAGAAGACTGTTAGGAGACGAAGCAAATAGTGAGCAGTCAGCAGTCAGCAGTAAACAGGTTTCAACAAGTAGTAAAAAAGTCGTTGCTCCTTCTGCACAGATGGATATGTTTGCCAGTTTAGTTCCTGAAAAACAATTGGATATATTTAGTTCAAATGATAGTGAGCTTGAGCCGAACATCGAACATCGTAAATCGAACATCGACAACACCGTACACCAATACCACCTCATCGACAAGCCCGAATTACGCCAGTCGTTGATTCACTTTTTGAGTTTGCAAGATGCTATTTGCTTTGATACCGAAACCACCAGCGTTGATGCCGTTGATGCTGAACTGGTAGGTATGTCCTTTGCGTACCGTGCGGGTGAGGGCTATTATGTACCCGTCCCCGCTAATCGTGCTGAAGCTCAAGCCATTGTGGATGAATTTAAGGTAATTTTCTTGAATGAAAAAATTGAAAAAATTGCCCAGAATATCAAATACGACCTCATGGTGCTGTCGCAATACGGTGTAGAAGTAAAAGGCAAGACCTACGATACCATGTTGGCTCATTACTTAATTGAGCCAGAAAAACGTCATGGAATGGATATTTTGGCGGAAGATTTCTTGAATTACACACCCGTTTCAATCGAAGAATTAATCGGTAAAAAAGGAGCGAAGCAGGGTAATATGCGAGATGTAGAGTTGGAAAAAGTAAAAGAATATGCCGCCGAAGATGCCGATATTACCCTACAATTGAGAGATAAATTACATCCCATCTTAGCCCAAAATCCGAGTGCTGTTAAACTATTAGAAGACGTAGAAATGCCTCTGACACAGGTATTGGCAGATATTGAAATGGAAGGTGTAAAACTTGATACCGCTTTCTTAGCGGATATGTCGAAGACCTTAGAGAAAGATATGCTGGAAGTGCAAACTCGTGTTTTTGAGTTGGCAGGACAAGAGTTTAACCTCAGTTCACCGAAGCAGTTGGGCGATATTTTATTTGAAAAACTCAAACTTGACCCCAAAGCCAAGAAAACCAAAACGGGTCAATATATGACGGGTGAAGAAGTGCTTTCAAAATTAGAATCTCAGCACGAAATTGCTCGTAAAATTCTGGATTTCAGAGAATTGCAAAAATTAAAATCAACGTATGTAGATGCCTTGCCACAACTGATTTCAACCAAAACGGGTCGAGTACATACCTCATTTAATCAAGCCGTTACCGCAACGGGACGTTTATCAAGTACCAATCCGAACTTACAAAATATCCCGATTCGTACCGCCCGTGGACGATTACGAATTATGGCGGCTTTTGCCAAAGACGAATCCATGATAGAAGCCTTTAATCAAGGGCGAGATATTCATGCTACAACTGCCGCAAAAGTATTCAACGTGAGTTTAGATGAAGTAACTTCTGAAATGCGTAGGAAAGCCAAAACCGTCAATTTCGGGATTATTTATGGCGTTTCAGCTTTTGGTTTAGCAGAGCAAGTGGGTGTGAGCCGCACCGAAGCCAAAGAATTGATAGACAACTATTGGAAGGAATTTCCATCCATCAAAAAATACATGAACGATGCCGTGATTATGGCTCGTGACAATGGCTACGTAGAAACCATTTTAGGTAGAAGACGGTATCTACGAGACATCAATTCTCAGAATATGGTAGAACGTGGTTTTGCCGAACGGAACGCCGTGAATGCCCCCATTCAAGGGTCGGCAGCCGATATGATTAAAGTGGCGATGATAAAAGTGAATGATTTTATCAAACAAGAAAAATTACAATCTCGTATCATCCTGACGGTGCATGACGAATTAGTTTTTGATGTGCATAAATCAGAATTAGAACTGATGAAAACCAAAGTAAATGAGCTGATGGTCAGTGCCATACCTTTCCCTGTAAAAATGGAAACAGGTATGGGCGTTGGGTTGAATTGGTTGGAGGCACATTGATGGAATAGTCTCTTTAAATATTCATTTCATTATCAAAATAACCATGATTTACTTTATCTTTACAGCATTTTAGTATAGGAGTTTTTGATATTTTAAAAGTTTATATATTTGATAATCAACAACTTATAAAATATTTAAAATTGCAAGTTGCTCAAAATCAATACTTTGGAGAATAATCCCTTTGAAAAAATAAACACTACTGATAAACTTAACCCATTTTTTGATATGATTTCAATTAAAGACTTCGCAGTTATTGATATGTTTTGTGGAGTTGGTGGCTTGACACACGGCTTTGTAAAAGCAGGATTCAATGTAGTTGCAGGATATGACATTGACAAATCTTGTGAATACGCTTTTGAAGAAAATAATAAAGGTGCTAAGTACATAACAAAAGATATAAAAAACGTTACGGGTGAAGAATTAAATACTTTTTTCAATTCTAAGAAAAAAATACTGGTGGGTTGTGCTCCCTGTCAGCCTTTTTCAGTTTATACAAATAAGAATAAAATTAGCAAAAAAATAGATGATGAGAATACCGAAGGTAAGTGGGCTTTGCTTTACTCATTTGCTCGTTTAATACAAGAAACTGATGCTCAAATTGTTTCAATGGAAAATGTACCTCAATTGGCTAAATTTAATGAGGGTAAGATTCTGAACGATTTTATTTCTGTTTTGGAAGATATGAATTATACTGTTGATTGGTCGATAGTAAATGCACAAGATTACGGGGTGCCTCAACGCCGTAAAAGACTCATTTTATTAGCATCTAAACTTGGAAAATTATCCCTAATACCTCCAACTCATAATCAAACAAATTACGTTACAGTTAGAAAGGCAATAGGAGCTTTACCCGAAATAGAAGATGGTGTTCAGGACAAAAATGACTCCTTACATTATGCTCGTAAATTAGGTGATTTAAACAAAAGAAGAATACAAGCAACAAGGGAAGGTGGTTTTTGGCGTGAATGGCCCGAAGACTTAAAATTGGCTTGTCATAAAAAAGAAGGAGGGGCTTCATTTCGCAGTGTTTATGGACGAATGTCATGGGATGATGTTGCTCCCACAATGACTACTTATTGTGTTGGACTTGGCAATGGACGTTTTGGACATCCTGAGCAAGACCGTGCTATATCTATGCGAGAAGCGGCATTATTTCAAACATTTCCTATCAATTACAATTTTCAAAATCCTGAAAAACCATTATCAACGGCTACTATCGCTCGTCATATAGGAAATGCCGTTCCTGTTAAATTGGGAGAAGTTATTGCTGAAAGTATCAAAAAACATTTAGAAGAATATGGCTCAAAATAATAAACTCAAATGGCGTTTTGATGTCAATACTTTCCGTTTACTTGGTCGTGACCTTATTACTGACCGTATTACAGCTTTATTTGAATTGGTAAAAAATTCTTACGATGCCAATGCTGAAAATGTAACCATTGAGTTTATAAATGTAGGAATAAAAAATAATGAAAGTAAAATAATTATCAAAGATGATGGTATTGGAATGACGCTCTCCGATATTCAAAATAAGTGGATGGTGATTGGTACGAATAGCAAAAGAAAGGATTTATATTCACCTGAACCTTATAAACGCCGTTACATTGGTGAAAAAGGTATTGGGCGTTTTGCAGTTGATAAGTTAGGACAAAAAGTTAATATCAGAACTCGTCAAAAAGGAGATGAGAAAGAATTAGTCGCAACTATTAACTGGCAAACGTATCAGGATTTAGCTGAGGAACAAAAATCATTAGACCTTTTTACTCAAACAGAAAATGCCCCTAAATTATTCACAGATATTGAGAATGACTTTGAATATGTAGAACCTACTTTTGAAAATGGTACTACTTTGGAAATCTTTTTACCGAGAGAAATTTGGACATTAGACGATATTGAAAGAGCATATAAAGAATTATCTCGTTTAGTTTCTCCTTTTCACGAAGCAAAATATCCTTTTAAAATTTTTATAAAAGCAATAGAATATGAGCCTTATTTTGAATCAAAGTTAGTTGAAGGTGATGAAAAACGCTTTTCATCAAGTTCTTTTGAATTGACATTTGATAAAGAAGATCAGTTACAGGAATATCTATTTTTCGATATAGAAAAGCAAAAAGTAATTGTAAAAAAGAAAGCAAAACAAAGTTTTGGACTTATTAAATTTTATCTTTATTATTTTGATGCTGAGGCAAAAGATCGGTTTAATATTTTTTATAAGCAAACTTCTGTAAGAATTGATGGTATAAAAATATATCGTGATGGAATTCTAACAACACCCTTCGCTGAATATGAAGCGGAAGATGAAAAAAGAAGAGATGTTTTGGGCATAAATAAGCGGCGGTGGAGAGCTACTTTTGATAGAATGGGAACAAGAGATTGTATCGGTTTTATTGAAATAACAAAAGATGGTAATCCTGAAATTATAGACTCAACTAATCGTCAAGATTTTCTGAATACTATTGAATACAGAGAATTGAAAGATTTTATCTATGAGCAGTTAGATGTTTTTATGAAAACACGGAAGGTTGCCAGAGATGAAAAAACAAAAGAAAGATTAAATGCTTTCGATGAAACTAAGAATATTGTAGATGATTTACAAAAGGAATTAAAAAAATTAAGAGCAGCCAAAACTGAGAAAAAACAAGCAGAGGTTGTCGCAGTAATAGTTGATAAATTTGACCAGATTCAAAAAGGTGTTGAAGCAATTACAACTGAATATCAAGAGACTAAGAAAGAAGAAGAGCGAAAAGAAAAGATGTATTTTAGTTTAATGTCATTGTCATCGTTTTCTGCAAAAATCTCTCATGTCATCAGAACTACTATTGCTACGATAAAAGATAATGCTTCTTATATTACAAACAAGCCTTTTACCGAAGCAAATCAAAACAAGATAAAGCGTTATGCTTCTGATATTAATGTTGAAATGCATAAACTGTTAAAAGTTGTAGATTTTATGCTTAAATATGCTCGAACAGATTTACCCGCCGAGGATTTTGGAGTAGAAGAACTTTTACAAAGAGTTTTTGATGTACATAGTGATATTTTGTTAGAGAAAAGGATTGAATACAGTCTTAAAATTGAAAAAGACATTTCGCTTTATGGTAACAAAGTGTTTTTTCAAGATATTATTACCAATCTAATAAGTAATTCCATCAAAGCACTTGAAGGAAATTTTATCAAGAAAATACAATGTACTGTTAAAGTTGATTTAGAAGAGATGATTATACTGTTTTCGGATAATGGTATTGGTATCCCTGGAAAAAATAGAGAAAAAGTATTTGATATTTATTTTACTACTACCCAAGAACAAGGTGGTGCAGGCATGGGACTCTACATAGTACAAACCAATTTAGAAACCTATGGAGGAGTAGCAGAAGTTATTGATAGCGAATTTAAACATGAAGGAACTACAATTCAACTTACTATTCCATTCAAAAAATAGCCAATATGCAAAATAGACCTTTTCAAATTATTACTATTGATGATGATTCACGGTTTAAAGAAAGACCGTTGTTCGAGGAACTTGTAGAACTTTATGGAGAAGATAATGTCATTTGGCAAGAAACACCAGAGGAAGGGTTGGATTATATTAACGCAAATCTAACGAAGCGTACAGTTGTTATATTAGATTATGATTTTGGTACAAAAAAAGCAAATGGACTTACTTGGTTAAAACCATTACAGGAAAAGTCTTCGTTAATTTATATCATTTTATACACCTCACATGAAATTGATATAATTGATAGAAAGGAGTTGAAAGATTGTGTAAATAACCATCTCATGGCATTGGTAGATAAAACTGATGGTTACGAAAGAGCGATACAAGAAGTAGAAAAAGCCATCAATTCCATGAACAATCGTGTTGATTGCATTTTAGAAGAATGGATTTTAAGACATGAGTTTTTTACAAGAGAAAAGCCTTACATGAAAGATGAGAATGGCGATTTATTAAGTATGAATGATGTTTTGAATAACATTCGTCAAGATACTGATTTAGGTAGAAAAATGTCCAGTAATATCATAAGCACAGCCATTTCATTACTTCAAAAAGACATAGATAAATTAGATACGAAAATCACCACTAAAAATGAATAATCTATTAGCAATCTATGACAATGAAGATAGTAGAATGGGAAGTTATTTTGAATCAAGCCACCAAGATTTGAATGATAAAATAGGTTCATTGTCTCACATTAATCTACAATCATTAAATAGCTTACAATGTCTTTCAAACCCAATAGAGCACCATATAAGCACTTTCGATGGAAAACCATTTGTATTCATTGCTTATTCGCATGGCAATGATGATTCGATTCTAATTGGTGATAATAAGTACATTCATTCACAAAATGCTTATTTTTTTGGTGAGGCTTTATTTTACTCATGCTGTTGTTTGACTGCAAAAAATTTAGGGAGTAAATTAAGAGAACAAGGTTGTCGAATATTTATTGGCTATAATGCAAAAATAACATCGGTAGCAGATGAAACCGACCCTTATTTTCAAGATTGTGAAAATGCTTTCATTCATAATTTTTTGACAACTGATGATACTATTCAAGAAAGCCTCAGATATATGTATAAGAAATATAATGAGATGAGATTGTTTCTTTTAGAGAACTACGATACAACAACAGCATCAACATTGGAGGATAATTTAAAAGCATTTGAAATTCTTTGTGACGAGAATGATTTTCGTTTAACGAAATCATCTTTTATTTAAGATAATTCTTGACAGAGTTTTACCAATGAGCTAAATGAAACTCAAGAGTTAAAAATTTTAGATAATCATCTACGATTTTGCATTTTTTTTATTGCAAAAATATTTTGCAATAAAAAAAATGCGATTAAGATTATAAGTTACAAATACTCTATTCAAAAACCAACTAAAACCCAATTTTACCAAGGAGTCAAATGGTTTGAACAAAATTTAGCATAAAAAACCAACAAGGTCAGCCCTAAAGCTGACCTTGTTGAGTTTACGAATACCGCTCAAATTTGTCCCAGTTGGGTTTGCGTTTTTCCAAAAATGAATCACGTCCTTCTTGGGCTTCTTCGGTCATGTAGCCCAAACGAGTGGCTTCGCCCGCAAATAATTGTTGTCCTACCAGTCCATCATCTACTAAATTAAAGGCAAATTTCAACATTCTAATTGCCATGGGGCTTTTTCCTAATATTTCTTTTGCCCACTGAAAAGCAGTGTCTTCCAGTTCGTCGTGGGGTACTACGGCATTGACCATTCCCATCTCAAAAGCCTCTTGTGCCGAGTAGTTTCTTCCCAAAAAGAAGATTTCTCTCGCTCTTTTCTGCCCAATCATTTTGGCTAAATAAGCTGACCCATACCCCGCATCGTAGCTCGCTACGTCGGCATCGGTTTGTTTGAAAATAGCGTGTTCTTTGCTCGCAAGGCTTAGGTCGCAGACCACGTGGAGGCTATGTCCACCACCCACAGCCCACCCGGGAACAACTGCAATTACGGGTTTAGTCATGAAGCGAATTAACCGCTGAACTTCCAAAATATTTAGACGGTCTCTACCATCTTCTGCTCTATAACCACCTTTTTGGCGAGCTTTTTGGTCGCCTCCCGAACAAAAAGCCCAAATACCATCTTTGGGTGAAGGTCCTTCGCCCGAGAGGAGTACCACACCGATACTTTTATCGTGGGTAGCGTCGGTGAAGGCATCCAAAAGTTCAAAGGTAGTTTTGGGTCTGAAAGCATTACGCACTTCTGGGCGATTGAAGGCTATCCGAGCTACTCCTTCGCATTTCTTGTAAGTAATGTCACTATAATCTTTGACAGTATATGTCTCTTCTCATCTCCTTACTTTTCTTGTCTTGATACAAGAAAAGTAACCGCAGCGGCGGACCGCAAAAGAAAATCAAGAAATCCTGAAACTCGCCTGCGGCTCAAACAGCAGGATTTCATAAAATTGCTTACGCATAAATATTTAAAATTCTGAAAATGAGTCAATTATAAAATTTAAACATCTTCTAAATTCAAGATAAATAAACAGTTTCAGATGGGTTGTAACCCAATATTCGTAAAATTAAAACATCGGCATTTTAAATTACTACAAAAGGAAGTTAAAATTATCTGGTGAGCCTGTACAACAATACAGCTGTTCGTTGAATCAATTTGGGAAATTCTTTGATATTCATGGTTTCACCGGGGGCATGAGCCCCTTTGCCCGATGCTCCCAAACCATCCAAACAGGCTACGTACTTAGCAATGTACGAAATATCGCCAGCACCTCTGGCTCCGGGGTCGCCTGCTTTTACTTCGCCAAATCCTAAATCTTTACTTACTTCGTTGAGAATTGCCAATACTTTTTCATTTTCGGGCGTGGGTTCCATTGCGGGAATGCCGTCTTGAAAAGTAATTTCTGCTTTGGTTTTATTGAGGTTTTTCGCCACAATTTCTTTCATTTTTACCCTGGCATTTTCCTTTTGTGTTTCGCTCAGAAAACGCAAATCTCCCGTTACCATTACTCTCGGAGCAATGATATTATCTTTCCCGATTGCTTCTTTATTATCGTTGATTTCCGAACCACCCACAATCAAACCGGGATTAAAAGTTAGGTATTTTTCAGTGCTTAATTGTTCCCTAAAATCATTCAAAATGCGGGCAGCTTCATAAATTGCTCCGTACCCCGCCTGTTGGCTAAAAACGGTGGAAGAATGTCCCATAATTCCCTTCACGTTGAGTCGCCAACCACTCGAACCCCGCCGTGCCGTTGCCACTGTATTCAAGCCCATGGCGGTTTCAAAAGCCAAAGCAATGTCACATTGTTTAGCTCGTTCAATAAAATCTTGACGGCTGATACTGGTAGGTTTGCCAGCACTCTCTTCGTCACCCGTAAAATAAATAGTTATTGAAGTATCATCTAATAAACCATTATCTTTTAGTGATTTAAGTGCTGCTAATAATACTACGTCACCACCTTTCATGTCATTAACGCCTTGTCCCGTGACGGTTGAATCATTGAGGTAAGTATAGGGTGTAAACGACATTGCTTTTTCAAAAACGGTGTCTAAATGACCTATTAAAAATAATTTTTTGCCCTTTTTCCCTTTGCGTTCCGCTACCAAATGCCCAGCCCGATTCAGCGAATCTGGTAATGCAATCCATTCGGTTTTAAATCCTAAATCTTCCAACTCCTTCCTAAAAATTGCTCCAACTTCACGCACGCCAGCATGATTCAGGGTTCCGCTGTTGATATTCACAACTGTTTTCAATAATTGTTCGGTTTGGGGTAGTTGGGTATTGACAGTCTGAACGATTTTCTGCTCCACAGAACTGATTTTTTGTCCAATAACCAAGTGTTGAATACTAATAAAAAGACAAATGAAGTATAGTTTTTTCATGGGAATAATGTTTTGAAAGTAGTGATGATAAGTAGGGATTAGGATTTAGGATATGGTATTTAGGAATTACAAAAATTACTGCTTCTGTCTTCGCCAGTCGCCTTTCACTCAGTGTACAAAGAAAGGGAAAAATGATTGACAATCTATCTGAAAAACAACTAATTTGCATTATCAACTTCCAAAAGATATGCAAAGTAAAGCCGAAACCATAGAACAATATTTGCAAGAATTGCCCGATGACCGAAGGATAGTTATCGAAAAACTGAGAGAACAATTACTAAAAAACTTACCCGAAGGCTTCACCGAAACCATGAATTACGGCATGATTGGCTACGTGGTACCCCATAGTATTTACCCCAAAGGCTATCATACCACCCCGCATTTACCTCTGCCATTTATCAATATTGCTTCGCAAAAGAACTTTATTGCTTTCTACCACATGAGCATTAGTGGTGACAATCAACTTTTGACTTGGTTTACGGATGAATACGCCAAGTTTTCAAAGAATAAATTAGATATGGGTAAAAGCTGTATTCGATTCAAAAACCTCAATCAAATTCCTTACGATTTATTGGGTGAACTTGCTCAAAAAGTAAGCGTGCAACAATGGATTGATATTTATGAAGCCCAATTACAGGAAAATAAGTAATTTTAGAACTCTTTTTTCACAAAAAGGTTAATCTTAAAACAATCAAATTGCTAACGTATGGTCATAATTATTGGTGCGGGTATTGCGGGTTTAACCTGTGCAAAATATTTAAGAGATAGAGGTATTCAATCACTAATTTTAGAGGCTTCAGACTCTGTGGGTGGTCGGGTGAAAACGGATAAATATGAGGGGTTTTTATTAGACAGAGGTTTTCAGATTTTACTAACTGCCTACCCAGAAGCCCAAAAAATATTGGATTATCAGGCTCTTGATTTACAAACGTTTAAGTCAGGGGCGATGATTCGCAATCAGCAAGCGAATAAATTTTCGGTGATGGCAAATCCATTTAAAGAACCCTCTACGCTCATGTCTTCACTGACCTCTGAGGTTGGGTCATTGACGGATAAACTGAGAGTTTTACGCTTGGTGATGGATACAGAGGATATTCGAGAAGATATTTTTGACCGTCGAGGAAAAACGACTATTGATTTTTTGCAAGATTACGGATTCTCTGAAAAAATGATTCAACAGTTTTTTAAGCCTTTTTTTGGGGGTGTTTTTCTGGAAAATGAATTGAGTACATCGGCTAATTTCTTTCAGTATATTTTTGGAAAATTTTACGAAGGAGATGCCGTAATTCCAGCAAAAGGAATGCAACAGATTGCTGAACAAATAGCTCAGAAATTGTATTTCGGAACTGTTAAGTTCAATACCAAAGTTGTTAAAATTGATGGAAACCGAGTTTATTTAGAAAATGGCGACCGACTTTACGGTGAAAAAATTGTATTAGCGACCGACGGTCTTCAAGCGGATAAATTATTAGGAAATACGCCTAACAGACAATTTAATACTACCACTTGTACTTACTTTTCAGCGGATAAATCTCCTCTGAAAGAAAAGATGTTGGTATTAAATCCTAACCGTGCCTCGGTGGTACATAACCTTTGTGTTCCTTCGGATATTGCCCCTGCGTATGCCCCAGCGGGAAAATCACTCATTTCTGTTTCTACGCAAGGCTTTGATTTGTACGATGAAAATGAATTAGCCAAAAATATCAAACGAGAATTAGCCACATGGTTTGGCAAGGAAGTTGATAATTGGCAGCATCTTCGCACTTATCATATACCACAGGCTTTGCCAACCTTCGGTGATACGAAATCCGTTCAAGAATCCTTGAAATTAAGCGATATTTTGTATCAATGCGGCGATGCTACCGCTTATCCATCTCTGAATGCGGCGATGGCAACAGGACGCAAAGTGGCGGAAATGATTTAGGTTAAATACATGAAACGGAAGTCGCCGTTTTGAACGAGGACTTCCGTAAAATACGCAAAGTACTTAATAGTAAGTATCTGATTTACAGCGAAATACTAATCACTATTTTCGTAAACCGCTTTTCGCTTTGTATGTTTAAACTGAAGTATATACTTAATGTCGCAAAACCTCACCCCTAACCCCTCTCCGATGGAGAGGGGTTAGGGGTGAGGTTTTTTAGACTCAAATTTAACTTGCGATATTAAGTACATACTTCCGTATTTAAAAATACCTGCCAATGGCGGGGTTCTCTACGATTAAGGTCTTCATTTTCAAAGGATTAATAGCTCCCTGTTTTTGATAAACAATTTTTCCATTTGGTTCAATTAAAATTGTATAGGGCAATGCTCCTTGCCATTTGGGGTCGATGAGTTCAATCAATTTATACGCATCATCCGAATTGAAAATGTAGTTTTTACTCGAAGCCTGTAATCTTTTCAGTGTTGCCAAAGCCTTGTCCTTTTTGTCAGGTTTATCAGCACTAATGGTTATCAATTCAAAATCACGATTCCGATACATTCTATTGATATTTAAAAAATCAGGAATTTCAGCCACGCAAGGTCCGCACCAAGTTGCCCATACATTCACCAAACGTAATTTCCCCGAATCATTTTTTAAAAGTGATTTAATACCTGCTTCATCAATCGTTTCTATGTTCACGGATTCTTTTGCCCAACTTTCCTTTTCGTTGTTGGTTAATGCTTCTTTTTCCTTCCATTTAATAGAACAACCAAATGTTTTGGTCTTTTCAACGGGTACTTTTTGCCCTGCCAATAACGCTTCAATGGCATTACGAGCATCTAAATTTTTGGGTGTACCTGTTGGTTTTTCTACGTCATCAATTCTACCAGCGTAGCGGAGGATTCGCTTTTCATCAAAAATAAAAATATGTGGCGTGGCTACGGGTCCATATTTGAGAGAAACCTCTTCGGTATCACCATCGTACAAATAAGGGAAATTGAAGCCCGCATTTTTGGCTCTAATTTTCATATCTTCGTAAGAATCCCCCAAATCGGTATAACCCATTTCATCCAATCGAACCGAAGAAGGGTCGTTGGGCGAGATAGCAACCAATTGAAACCCCTTTGCTTGGTAATCAGTCACTAACTTTTTTACCCTACTTTCATACGCCTGAGCCGTTGGGCAGTGATTACAGGTAAAGAGGATTGCCAAGACTTTTGCTTTAGAGAAAGATTGTAAGGAATACATTTTACCATCAACACCTTTGAGATTAAAATTTGGGGCAGTGGCTCCAATTTCAAGTGTTGGGTGTTCTTCTGGTTTGAAAGCCATCAAACTTATCAATAATAACGCCGTGAGTATTTTTTTCATTTTAAAGTGTTTAGAGATTGTACTAATCTAAATTAGTAAATTTACATTATATAAATATCCTGTGTTATGCAAGACCTGTCCGTTACCCTTATTCAAACCGATTTATTTTGGGAAAATCCAACTGCCAACTTGGCGAATTTAGAAGAGAAAATTGCTCAGATTTCAGAGCCGACAGATTTGATTATTTTACCCGAAATGTTTAATACGGGCTTTACCATGAATGTAAAAGCCGTTGCCGAACCTATGAATTTGACCACTTTTAAATGGATGAAACAGCAGGCTAAAAAAACGAATGCGGTGGTAACGGGGAGCTACATTGTGAAGGAGGAAAATCATTATTATAATCGTTTGATTTGGATGCGTCCAGACGGGACTTATGAAACTTACGACAAACGCCATTTATTCAGAATGGGAGGGGAACACGAAAGTTTTTCGGGAGGAAACAAGCAACTGATTGTGGAACTGAAGGGCTGGTGGATATGTCCCTTAATTTGTTATGATTTACGTTTTCCAATATGGTCTCGTCAGCGGGCTACGGAATCCTCTACATTAGCTTATGACCTTCTGATTTACGTAGCCAATTGGCCTGCTGTGCGTTCAAAAGTTTGGGATACACTCTTACAGGCTCGTGCTATCGAAAATTTGAGTTATTGTATTGGGGTAAATCGGATAGGAGAGGACGGAATGGGCTTAAATTATTCGGGAAATACCGCTATTATTGACTTCAAGGGTAATCATTTATTTTATCAACAAGATATCGAAATCGTTACAACGCAAACGCTTTGTATGTCTGATTTAACGGATTTTAGAACTAAATTTCCAGCTTTTTTAGATGCAGATGCGTTTGAGATTATATAGAATTATGACTTGCAAACCTCTCTTTTTCTTGTCTTTATTATTGAATATACTATTGCTGGGTATCCTCTTTCAATTTAGAGATAAAATTTACGCTCGTTTTTTCCCTCCCGAAAAAGTCAATATCTTATTGATTGGCGATTCGCTGTTGGCACAAGAAAATTGGAATCTTCTGCTACAAAGAAATGATGTCAAAAATGAAGCCTACGGCGGGGCTATTACGCAACAAATTCTCTGGAATTTAGAAAGAGGACAGCTAAATAGTAAACCCCAAATAGTGATATTAGAAGGTGGCATCAATGATTTATTAGTAGGCGTAAGTCCCCAAAGAGTTTTTGAAAATTACCTAAAAATCTTCAACGTATTAAAGCAACAAAATATACCATTTATCAGTCATGCCATTATTCTTACAGATGTCCCTTCTATTAATCAGGAAGTTTTGAAGCTAAATCAATTATTGAAAGCCTACTGTTTGAAAAACGGTATCGTGTATCTGGATATGAATGCTCAATTATCCATCAATCAACAATTAGCAAAGGAATATTCATCTGATGGCATCCATCTAACTAAAACAGCCTACCAACACTGGGCTAAAGCGTTGATAGGCTGTTTGGAAAGAATTGATACAAAAATTAAAGTACCATAATGACACGAGTACCGTCGGTATCAATACCTTCAATTTTCACACGTCCTTTACGGTTTGCCAACATTTCAGCTACCTCTTTGGCATCAGTCACGGCTTTATCGTCTATTTTAGTAATGACAAAACCTTTTTCAAATCCTTGATAACCTAAGCGTCCGTTGGGGTCCACTTCAGTAATTTTCGCACCGCTTTGTACACGGTATTTCGATTTATCGTTTTCGGTCAAGTTCGCTAATTTAGCTCCTAAATAATCACTGGTAACTGAAGAAGCGGTTTCACCTTTCACGATATTAGTGTTACCATCTTTGTTTTTCAGTACTACATTGAAATCTTTGATAGCTCCATCACGGTTCACGGTTACTACTACGGTTTCACCCGGACGTTTACGACCTACCAATTCCATCAATTTAGCTTGCGATGGCGTAGCGATACCGTCCACTTTCACAATTACATCGTTTACTTTCAAACCTGCCGACTGTGCCGCACTTCCTCCCGACGGGAAACCTCCTACATATACTCCATCATTTACTTTAAGGTCTTTTTCTTCTACCAATTTGCTGTTTACTTCTTGGATATTTACCCCCAAGAATCCACGTTGAACGTTTCCGTATTTAATTAAATCAGCCGATACTTTTTTCACAATACTAACGGGTACCGCAAATGAATATCCAGCAAATTGTCCTGTACGACTATAAATGGCAGTATTAATACCAATTAATTCACCTTTTAAGTTTACTAATGCACCACCAGAATTACCGGGATTCACAGCGGCATCCGTCTGAATAAAAGATTCTAAAGGATTAACGTCTTTATCACGGTCGATGATGTTCTGACGACCTTTCGCTGATACGATACCCGCTGTAACGGTTGATTCTAAATTGAATGGATTTCCTACGGCTAATACCCATTCACCTACTTTAATATTGTCAGAATCACCAAAAGTCAAGAATGGTAAATTATTTGCTTTTACTTGAATAACTGCCAAGTCGGTAGAAGGGTCAGTACTAATTACTTTGGCTTTGAGTTCACGTTTATCGTTCAAAATAACCGATACTTCGTCGGCATCTTGTACTACGTGGTTATTAGTTACGATAAAACCATCGGCACTAATAATTACTCCCGAACCTGATGCTTCTTGTGCTTCGGGCTGACGACGACCACCGCCACCAAAAGGATTACCACCGAAGAAATCTTCAAAAGGGTCAATCATTTGACGACTTACATTACGAGTCATTTTGGTTTTGATATGCACCACCGAAGGCGTAGCTTTTTCAGCCGCATACGTAAACTCACCTGGTGCTCCAGCAGGTACAGGCGAAGCATCTGAAACCAACCGTGTAAAAGCAGAAGGCGTATTCGTAAAAACAGATTCCGAAGGCGATTTCTCTAAGAACAATTTATAAGCTCCAAGCGTGGTTGCACTACTCAACGCTCCGACAATCGCAAGAGTTTTTAAATTACTTTTAATTTCCATGTTTTTATTGAATTTAAACAAATGATTAGACATTAAATTTATCAGTGAAACATTCAAATAGATTCAGAAATCTACTGCTCAAAAAACACTGTTATTTTCTGGGTACTAATTTAACGCTAAAACTATTTTTCAGGTGCAATGGTTTCAGTGTTTTTAACAAAATTTAAGAAAAAGCCTTACGGTAAAACGGTTGAGGGTATAGATTGTAGAGTACAGAGGAAAGATTGTAGAGCATAGAGGAAAGATTGTAGAGCATAGAGGAAAGATTGTAGAGCATAGACGTGAACCATTTACCTTTCATTGGTCACTCCAAAATTAGTTTGGCATTATTTTAGTGCTAAAAAAACTATTTACCCAGTATAACAAACTGTTTTTTTTTACGTTAAAAACTTATGTAAACTAAAATGGTATCTTTGTCGAAATATTCGAGTTATTTTGAACATATGAAAAAAGTATTTCAGTTATTTGTCATTCCATTGATTGTATGCCTAAGCTCCCAGTCAATCATAGCACAATTTAAGTTTTCAAACCTTTTCGGGGGTAAGGAAAAAACACGTAAGAATCGTATTTTTGAACCAACTTCAACGGTTAGCTTAGGATTCGGGTCTTCAAGTTATTACGGTGACTTATCTCCTTATGGGCGTATCATTCAATCTACTATAAACGGCGTTCGTTGGAATGCCAACTTTAATTTCACTCGGCAAATTTCACCAACTTTTGGTTTACGTTTTGGTTTAACTTGGGCAAGAATCTCAGGGGATGATAGTTATATGGATGGTATAGCAGGTTATGAAGCCAATTTTATGCGTAACCTTCATTTCAGAAATGACATCAAGGAACTTTCTATTGTGGGGCAATACGATTTAGTACGTACCGAACGGAGTTATCTTCGCCGTGAAGCTATTATCCCCTATATCTTTGGGGGTATTGCGGTTTTTGCTCATGACCCTGTGGCTCGTCCAGACAGTAGTGTATATCAGAGTAATGATTGGGTTCGTTTGCAGCCACTCAATACCGAAGGACAAGGTTTACCGGGGTATGGAACGCCTTACTCACTGATTAGTGTATCTTTCCCGATTGGTTTTGGGGTACGTTACAAAATTAATTCAAGTTGGGATTTAGGTTTTGAAATGGGCTTCCGTTATACACTCACAGATTATTTAGATGATGCAGGAGGTAACTATGCTGACCCCAACGATTTAGCTTCGCAAAGTCCTTTATCTCGTGATATGGGAAATAGAACTCTTGAAAAATTTGCGGCTAATCGAGGCATTAATAGAACGCAAGGCGTTTCTAATTATTTGCAAAGTCAAGGATTGTACGACCCAACATCGGGCTTAGACCCCTTCACCGTGGTAACATCGGTTCAAGGTTTTTCAGACCGTAGCGACCAACGGGGAAATCCTAAATACAATGATAGTTATATGCTAACTACTTTGAAGTTGATTTATCATATTCCTGGTAAAATTAAATGCCCTGGTATCAGGTAACTCATTGTTTTTCAGTAGTGGCTATTCATTAGGTTAAATTACAGAGAAAGTCAGGACAACTTAACCTGGCTTTTTTATTACAACGAAATCAAGATTCATGAGATTGATTAACAAAATTGTCTTTATTACTCTCACTTTTACCAGATTGGCGGAGGGCTGGGCGTTATGAATTATAAGGGAGATATTTCACCCGACTTTCATCCGTCGTTTGCTCGTTTAGGAGGGCATTTGTTACTGCGTTATAATATTAAAAAAGACGTAACTTTTCGTTTTGCGGCAACTTTTGGGTCAATTTATGGGAATGATAAAGAAGTAAGTGATTCATTCAATCAACAACGAGGACTTGATTTCAAGACTAATATTCAAGAAATTAGCTTAGTAACTGAATACAATTTTTTTAGTTATCAGTACAGTAGGATGCACAAAGACTGGACTCCTTACGTTTTCGGAGGAGTAGCCTTTATGGGATTTTCACCCCGTGATAAACCCGTTTCAGGTTATAAACAAGCGGGAGTTGTACTGCCATTTGGTGTAGGTATCAAATATAATTTATCTGGTCCTTGGGATTTGAATCTTGAATTTGGTACTCGTAAAACGTTCACTGATTATTTGGATAATTTAGGAGGAGATAATCCAGTTTTACCACGCAATCAGCAAAATGATTATTCCAGAGGTGATATGTATTATTACACTTCATTAGGTCTTACCTATAAATTCATCAAAGTTGTTTGCCCAAGATAGAGCGTTTCAAAGAGATGAAACATCCCAAAATATACTTACTACATTATCCCTATCTTTACCAACTCATTCATTCCCTTTCTTTTATCTTTCATACTTACAGTTTATTCCGTAAATTTGTAACCTATTTTTTGAATAGAAATGTATTCTAAAAATAGGTAATGTATTATTGTGTTTTCATGTGTTTAATTTCCTGAAAATCAATAATTTATGCAAAACTCCTTTTTTCTGTATTATCAAAAAAAATCTTTTGAATATTGCCCACGATGGATATTTCAAAATAGATAACAGTTGATTGCTACTTTTCAAGGAGATTCTCAAAGAAAACATTCTGTTAAATTGTGTTAAATCAGTGAAGGAACAATTAGACCAAAACAATCTACCAAAACATATCGCCGTTATCATGGATGGAAACGGACGCTGGGCAAAACAACAAGGATTTGTAGATAGAGTATTCGGACATAGAAATGCCTTAAAAGCGGTAAAAGAAGTAATAGAAGGTTGTGGAGAATTAGGAATTGGCTATTTAACACTATACGCTTTCTCGACGGAGAACTGGAATCGACCCAAAGCAGAAGTGGATGCTTTGATGATGCTTTTGGTGAAAACCATCAAAGATGAATTACCCACCATGCAGAAAAATAACGTTCGCTTGGATACCATCGGTGCTACCGAAACGTTACCTGCCAACTCGCAAAAAGAGCTGCTCGCTGCCATCGAAGCCACTAAAAATAACACGGGTTTGACGGTAATTTTAGCTTTGTCTTACAGTGGTAAATGGGATATTGTGAACACTACTAAAAAGTTGATAGAGCAGGTGCAGAAAGGAGAAATTGCAGTAGAAGACATCAACGAAGAACTCTTTGAAAAATCATTGGATACGAAAGGAATTCCTAATCCAGACTTGATGATTCGTACGGGCGGCGACCACCGTATTAGTAATTTTATGCTTTGGCAGTTGGCGTATGCTGAGTTATTCATTTTTGAAGAATTATTTTGGCCCGATTTCCGAAGAGAACACTTGCACGAAGCTATCTTAGATTATCAAGACCGTGAACGCAGATTTGGAAAAACCTCAGAACAAGTATCAGGAAATTAACGATGCGACCGTCGCTTCGGTTCGGTATTAGTAATTCGATGTACGCAAAAATGAATATCGAAATTACGAACATCAAACATCGAAGCGGAACGCCGCCCGAACAAACATTGAACATCGATAGCCGTAAGCTAAAAGCTGAAAGCAACAAAAAATATGAAAAAATATACATTACTACTTCCATTTCTACTGCTTTCTTTTTTTTCGCAGGCACAATTACGTGGTGCTATGGGGCAGCGTTCTCCCGTTGCTGCCAATGCTTTGGAACTAAATTATGCAGAACCCAAAGAATATGAAATTGCAGAGATTACTACCACTGGGTCGAGATATTACGATGGAAATTCGATGATTTCTTTATCTGGATTACGGGTAGGAGACAGAATAAAAGTACCAGGAGACGCAATTACTTCCGCCATCAAAAAATTGATGGGACAGGGTATTTTGGAGGAAGTACAAGTAGATGCCTCAAAAATTGACGGGGATAAAATTTGGTTAAATCTTGTCATAAAAGAGCGTCCGAGGTTATTCAAATTAGAATATTCGGGTATCAGAAAGGGAGAACAAGAGACATTGACAGAGAAAATTAAAACCTACAAGGGTAAAATTGTAACGGCAACCGTCAAGAAAAATATAGATTTAGCCATCCGTAAGTTTTATCAAGACAAGGGTTATTTGAACGTTAATGTTAAAATTATTGAAAAATCTGATTCGGCACGTGGTAACAATGCCACGATGAGAATTGAAATTGCTAAAGGAGACAAGGTGAAAATTTCTAAGATTCAATTTGAAGGAGTCTCAGAATTATCGGAGAGAACTGTTCGTAGAAAATTAAAAAATACCAAGCAAAAGGCTTTCTATAAAATATTTACTCCTTCAAAATACATTCCTAAAAAGTTTGAAGAGGACAAAGGAAAATTAGTTGATTTCTATAACAAGAAAGGATACCGTGATGCCCAAATCACTATGGATTCGGTTTATAGAGATGGTCCCAAGACAGTTAAAATCATTATGAAAATTGATGAAGGTAAGCAGTATCACTACCGTAATATTTATTGGGAAGGTAATTATATTTACCCCGATACTGTTTTAACGGAAGTATTGGGCGTGAAAAAAGGAGATGTTTATAATGTGGAAGATTTGGAAAAACGCTTGAACGGTAAACCAGGTGAAGACGTTAGTTCGGCTTACATGGATAATGGGTATCTGTTTTACCAGTGTGAACCCGTAGAAACCGCCGTAGCAGGTGATTCTATTGATATTACTTTCAGAATTACCGAAGGAAAACAAGCTACTATTAATAAAGTAATTCTGAATGGCAATACAAAAACGTCTGACCACGTGGTAATGCGTGAAATTAGAACCTTACCAGGTCAGAAATTTAGTAAATCAGCCATTATTCGTACCGTCCGTGAACTTTCAACGATTGGCTATTTCAACCCCGAAAAAATCTCTCCGAATCCGATTCCGAAATCAGATGGAACCGTAGATATTGAATATAACGTAGAAGAAAAACCATCCGACCAAATTGAGCTTTCTGGTGGTTGGGGTGGATTCATTGGTTTTGTGGGTACTTTGGGCGTTACATTCAACAACTTCTCCGCCCGAAATATCGGTAATTTGAGTGCATGGAAACCGCTACCTTCGGGTGACGGACAAAAACTTTCAGTTCGTTTTCAAGCGAATGGAACGTCTTTCCAAAACTATTCACTTTCATTCACCGAACCTTGGTTGGGAGGTAAAAAGCCTAATTCATTCTCTGTGACATTGAGCCGTAGTATTTCGTATCCTTTCCGAATCCAACAGATTAATCGGTTGAGTAATTTCAATAATGGTTTTGGTGGAGGACAATTCGGTCAGTTTGGGGGCGGGCAATTCGGAGGCGGTGGCTTCGGTTTAGGTGGCTTTGGTTTGGGCGGTTTGGGATTAACTCAATCGGATAGTGCTGTTCAGGCACAAAGTGAAGCCCATTTTAATAGTACATCATTATCGTTCAGTTTAGGAAAACGTCTAAAATGGCCCGATGACTATTTTTCTCTTAGTAATTCCTTGTCGTTTCAGTTGATTGATGTGAAAAATTTACCAGCCTATGGTTATCCAGAAGGACAGTCAGTATTAGCCTCTTTCATCACCAATTTCTCAAGAAATAGTATTGATAATCCCACTTTCCCACGTTCGGGGTCGAGCTTTTCTTTGACGGCATCATTAACACCTCCGTACTCATTGTTTGGGGGTAACAATAATAACATTATTGAATACCACAAATGGATGTTTGATGCGTCGTGGTTTACGCCAATTACCAGCAAGTTGGTATTTCACATGAGAACCCACTTAGGTTTCTTAGGTTCGTATTCTCCTGATAAAGACATTACTCGTTTTGAACGGTTTGATTTGGGTGGCTCAGGTATGCAAACTGGGTTTCAAGTAATTAGCCGTGACATTATCGCTTTGCGTGGTTACAAAGACCGTGCTTTGGGTTCAAACGGTTCAGTACCTTCGGGCGGAGTAGCTTATAATAAATTCGTGATGGAAGTTCGCTATCCAGTATCACTCAATCCATCGGCAACTATTTTCTTGTTAGGTTTTGCAGAAGGTGGCAACAATTTTGCTAATTACAAAGAATACAATCCTTTCAAATTGTATAAATCGGCTGGTTTTGGAGCCAGAATCTTCATGCCTGCCTTCGGGATGATTGGTATTGATTACGGTTTTGCTTTTGATAAAATACCTGGTATTTCAGATGGAGGTCGTCAGGCATTTACATTCTCAATTGGACAGCAGATTAGATAAAAGAGACCAGAGCATAGATGAAAGAGACCAGATTATAGATGATAGAGACCAGATTATAGATGATAGAGACCAGATTATAGATGAAAGAGACCAGATTATAGATGAAAGAGACCAGATTATAGATGATAGAGTCCAGATTATAGATGTTAGAGAACAGATTATAGATGTTAGAGAACAGATTATAGATGTTAGAGAACGGATTATAGATGAATTGCTTAGGTATTTGACCTCTAATCTCTAATCTCTAATCTCTAATCTCTAATCTCTAATCTCTATCATGAATTATTAATGTTTTATTAAAGAAAGATACTTTACAATAACAAAATTTTGCCTACGTTAATACAACAAATCAAAAGGATTTATCAATATTTGACTATTAATTATCAATCATAAATGATTAACTATTCCTTAAAGCCGTGAAAAAGAAGATATTTTTACTAATTTTGCCGTTCTTTTGTATTGTACTTTCAGCAAAAGCTCAGAAGTTTGGCTATATTGATACAGAGTATATAACTTCAAAGATGCCTGAATACCAAACAGCACAGGCTGAAATTGAGAAACTTACGGCGAAGTGGATAAAGGAAGTGTCGGATAAAAATGATGAAGTGGCGAAGTTGGAGAGGAGTTTTCGGGCGGAAGAAGTCTTACTGACCGAAGAAATGAAGCAACAACGCCAAAGAACTATCACGGATAAAGAAAAAGAAGCGAAAGAACTTCAAAACAAAATCTTTGGATTTAATGGCGAACTCTTGAAGAAAAAGCAAGACATCATGAAACCCGTTTTGGACGAAGTTGCAAAAGCCGTAGAGAAAGTCGCCAGATTAAAGAGGTTAGATTTTCTTTTTGATAAATCATCTGATGGTTTGGCAATGCTTTATACTAATCCAACGCATGATTATACGGATTATGTAATGGAAGAATTAGGAATCTCGCCCGACCAGCTAAAAGAGAAAGAACGAGAAGAAAACGAAGCTAAAACCAGCGAAGAACCCAAAGCAAGTGACGCAACCGATAAAACAAAGTCAAATAGAAAGAATACAAACCCTAAAAAAGAAAAAGAGTAAAACCAACCAGAATAATAAAAAAATGAGAAACAAATTTTTAATTGCTTTATTCGCATTCATTGGCTTAGCAGTGGCTAACACAAATGCACAACAAAAAATCGGTTACATTAGCTTAGACTATATTTTAGCCCAAATGCCCGAAGCAAAACAAGTAGAAAGTGAATTGACAGCTACCAAGACCCAATACGATAATATGTATCAGTCGAAAGTGAAGGATTTCCAAACTAAATTGGCTGATTACGAGAAAAATGCGGCAACTATGGCAGATGTTATCAAAGCTGATAAAGAGAAAGAATTACAAGCATTACAATCTCAAATTGAAGAGTTTCGTCAGAATTCTTCTACTTCTTTGCAAAAGAAACAAGCTCAATTGTTACAACCTTTGTTAAAGAAGATTGAAGATAATATGCACGCTACGGCTAAAGAAAATGGATTTGCTTTTGTTTTCAACTACGATGCAGGTCAAGGAACAACGCCAATCGTATTGCACGCTCCAGATGATGCTAATATTTCAGATTTAATCTTGAAGAAAATGGGTGTAACACCAAAGCCGATTGCACCAGCACCAGCTACGCCTGCTACGACAACCCCAGCTGCGGGAGCTCCTAAGAAAAACTAATTTCCAGCTTTTGGAATAGCCAATAACTATCAAAGTAAAGCCCTTACCGAATCAAAATCGGTGAGGGTTTTTTTATTTTATATTGTTTTTGTAATATTAGGTTATTTTCAATGCCTCTGATTATCAAGTATTTGATTAAACCACAGACATTGAATTGAATTTCATTCACAACAAAGTACTCATTTTAATCCTTACTAAAACCAAATGGAACTTGAAGAAATTATTGCTAAAAAACGTGAAATAGAACGTGAATTGCTGAATAGAAACGGGGTGACGGGCGTTGATATTGGCTACAAATACAAAAATGGTAAACGTACCCGACAAATAGTTATCAGAGTATATGTGGCAAAAAAGCAGGTATATTTAACTAAAACAGAGAAAATCCCGAAAACTATTCAAGGGATAAAGACTGATGTTATCGAAGCCCATGCCTCCTTTCATGTGGATGATAAGCCGTACACGCCCATCACTGGTGGAATTAGTTTTGGACAAAGTGAGAAATTTAGATTAGTAGAACCCGATGGCACAGTAGCGATGATTTCTGAGCAAGGAACTTTAGGAGCAATCGTTAGGGATAATTTAACTGAAAAACCTATGTTTCTGACCAATCATCACGTAACAAAAGTGATGACTTCCATGACTGAAGACCGCTCTGGCAAGGTAGGAGACATTTTTGACCAACCTAACTTGGTGGGTAATGATGGGAAACCGTTTCCTAATGCCTCAGTGGGGAAATTAGCCCGTTTTGCCATTAATCCATTAGTAGATGCCGCCGTGATAGAATATCAGAGTACCCGACCATTCACTGAGGAAGTCAAAGATATTGGCAAAATAGCTGGGACTGCCAAAGCTACTTTAGGGATGAAGGTGCGTAAACGAGGACGAACCACTGAACTCACTTATGGTATTGTGGATGGCATCGATGCCGTTACCGCCATACAAGGTTCGGACATTACTTTCCAGCACCAAATGGTAATCGTTCCTGACACTACCAAGAACGCTGTTTTTAGTAATGCAGGAGATTCTGGTTCGGTTATCGTGAACGAACAGAATAAAGTAGTAGGCTTGTTATTTGCGGGTATCCCTACTTTTGGTGGTTCTCCGCAAATGACTTGGGCAAACCATATCGACAACGTATTAGCACAGTTGAGCGTACATTTCAAAACCAATGATGTACCCTCTACACCCACCAAAACATTCCCAATGATAGCTACTACTAATTCCCCAATTGATTTGAATGTCCGTTCTGGTCCGGGAACAACCTTTGCTGTTTTGTCAAAGATTAAAACGGGAACAAAGGTGACTTTGGTAGAACAAACTAATATCTGGTTTAAACTAAATACGGGTGGATGGGTAAGCTCAGATTATCTTATTTTTGCTCAACCTTCCCGTAAAGGAATTATCAATTACGAAGGTGTAAACGTGAGGGCAGGGGCAGGTACTAATTTTGCGAGCCTCGAAAAGCTGAAAATAAATACGTCCGTTACCATCTTCGAGGAAAAAAATACTTTCTTCAGAATTGGTAACGGACGTTGGGTAAAAAACTCTTATGTAACCTTACAGAATTAAGGATTTGGGCGAGTAGAAGAATACTCCACTTTTACACTGCCGTCTGGTTGTTTTACTACAATCATGTATTGATGTTTATGCTCTGAGAGGTTGGGAAACGTGGGTAGTACTGGTGTTTTATTTTCTAAATTCTCCAGAATAACTTCTTTATCCATTGATTCGTCTTCTGGTAAATAGCCGTCGCCCATTGTAATGACCTTGATACTTACAGGAGCGGTGCCACTACCAATCAACCCTAAATCTTTGGCGGCAGCGTAGGAAACATCTAATAATCTGGATTTTGAATGAGGACCTCTATCATTAACTCTCACGATGGTTTTTGAGCCATTGGTCTGGTTAGTAACCTCTAATAAAGTTCCGAATGGATAAGTACGATGGGCAGCTGTGCGTTCATTGGCACGGTACCGTTGCCCGCTGGAAGTGCGTTTTCCCTCAAATTTGTGTGCGTAAAAAGAGGCTTTGCCAGAAATGACTTTATCGTCGGTAGGGTGGTTGAAAAAATTTACAAGAGCAAGGAAAACAAACGCAAAAACATTTTTTAAAATCATAATAAAAAAGTAACTCAAATCAGTTTTAACAATTATTTTTAGGAAATAAATGTTGAAACAGGTGTATCAGACACCTCTCATGGACTTTTATTACTTGGTTAGTTAATTAAATAATTGGCTTGATACAGTTTGAAAAATAAACTAAATCTGTATCGAAAAGTCATTTTTAATTATTAAAATTTCTACAAAATTAAGGAAAAAACTTCAAAATGCCTACCAGTAATCATTCGTAACAATTTTGTACGACAATCCGTTACTCAAAAAATACCACTTTTAACACTCACAATCTAACTGCATGAAATTCTTTTATTTAGTAGCATTAACGTTTTTTTCTTCTGTTTATTTTCTAAATGCCCAGCCACTCACAGTACCTTTCACCGAATCATTTACTACAGGATTGAACGGTTGGCGAGTGAATTCTCTTCCGAATTATGTAAGCCCCCACGATTGGAAATGGTATGCTGATGTAGGAATAGATGGAACTGGCGGATTGAGGATGAAGCTACCTTCCGATAGTAATTATGTGGCTTCTCCTGCCATAATGCTACAAGCAGGAAAAACTTATACTTTTTCGTTTAAATCGAGAATGGATAAGGGTTCAACCAATCGTTTGGTAGCAGTAGGCACTAACACGAACCGTTCGCTAACGGGTATGAATGTATTTTTTACCCAATATATTCCTACTGATTCTTACAACACACCTCCTTTCAAAGAGTTTAATCCCACTTTCAGCGTAGCTGCCACTGGTATTTATTACATCATTTTGAATTTTACAGAAAATGGTTACGCTTTCACTTATTTAGATGAAATTAGAATTGAGGAAACACAATTTCCAATAGTGACTATCACTTCCCCAACGATGGACGGAAGTACGAATGAAAACTATGCCGATAGTACCAAAGTATTCGTATCAGCCACAGCTTTTGATAATGATGGTAGTGTATCTAAAGTAGAATTATTGGCGAATGGTGTGAAAATAGCCGAACGCACTGTACCGCCTTATCAGTTTCTGTGGAAAGACGTTTTGCCCAAAGATTATCAGTTTACGGCAAGAGCTACTGATAATCGTGGGAATGTAACTGTCTCATCCCCAGTGAATTTTCGAGTGAATTTTCGAGATGGAACGCTCAATAATTATGTTCATTGGGACTTTAATGCCACCAATACCGTAGGCAAAGGGTTTGATTATTGGACACGGTCGGGTGGGGAATGGGTACTCCGAAGTCCAGGTTTTCATGGAACCGATTCCTTTGAAAATTTTAGTTCATATGTTAAAAATTTTGCGGCATCACCAGGAGTTTATTTACAGGCAGGTCAGAGTTATCAATTAGAGTTTTTAGGATATTGTGGCAGTGGCAACAAAACGGTTAAGTTGTTTTTGAACAAATCCCAAGCCCTCAATGATAGTATTCCATTGGATACTGCCATGATTAGGTCATCGGAAAATTTTGGAGTGATTCATCGTAAAAGTTTTACGGTGGCTCAGAGTGGTACATACTATCTCATTATTCATTATCCTACGGCTGCCAGTTACATAAAAATTCGCTTTGATAACATTAGAATCATTGGTAACGGGCTAAATATTGCTCCATTGGCTAAAATAACTGCACCTTACCAGAATATCACAGCCGTTGAAAACGCTTCGATGACATTAAAATCTGAAGTGATTGATGTAGATGGGAGTGTTCAAAAGGTAGAATATTATGCCAATGAGACTAAAGTAGGAGAATCCACCGTACCACCCGCTTATGAAGCTACTTGGGATAATATTCCGAAAGGAAATTTCAACCTCACCGCCCGCCCCATTGATAACCTCAATGCTCAAGCTAATTCTTTGAAGACAGTCGTGGTAGGTGACACCAATCGTTTTGCCGTATCTTCTTTAATAGGAAGTACAGGAGATGATGACATTAGAGGAATCGTTTTTCAAAGAAATGGCACTATTGTCATGGCTGCTAATATGAATGACCTTTCGCATTTGAATATTCCGACCAAGTTTTTAAATGGAGCGACAGCAGATTCTTCGGGGGTAATTTTGCGTCTGAGTAGTGACGGTAAAACTATTTTATCACTCACTCGTTTATGTGCCAAAGTGGTTGATATAACCAAAGATGGTAATGATAATTTGTACGTAGCAGCATGGAAAGCAGGTATTTACAAATTAAATCCTATGGCAGATACCATTCGTTGGCAAAGGGTATTTCCCAAAGTAGTGCATCGAATAGATGCAGGAATAACGGGTAAAAATATCTGCATGACGGCAACCGAAACCGATATTTTTGATGGAACTCTCACGGGAATCAATACTTATTTGCACGATGAAAACGGGAATTTGATGGTTCAACAGGGTAGTATTTCTCAGTACGGAGCGGATGTTGCCATTGATGAAGCCTCCCAAACGGTCATTTTAGTAGGTTTCAAAAACTTTAATACTTATGATAAAAGAGGAGGTACGCAGACTTTACCAGTATTTGTACCTGTCGTGAGAGGAAAGGCATACGATGGTTCAACCAAATATGTAGGTTATGATTGGAGTGCCGATACTACCTCAAGCAGATGGTTGAATCGTTCAAATAATAATATGGCAGATGCTCGTCTCAACCGTTGTGTAATTGGTAAAGACGGTAAGTTGTACCTTGCAGGGCAAATTTATGGGGGCAATCATTGTTTTAGATATTCTCCATTTGACATTATGCAACCCGCCACGGTAGTTGGTGGTGACGGTTATTTTACCCTTTCCAACACGGGTACGGAATCACACGTGTACGTGGGACGTTTTGACCCTGCTACGGGCGTGCTTGACCGAGGGCAAACTTTCACCGCCCGTTTACCCAATACCAAAGGTAATAGTGTATTTATAGACCAAGGAGGAATAGATGCCGATTCATCAGGAAGAGTTTACTTAACGGGGATTTCGGCTTGGGGTTTACCACTAACGAGCGATTATATTCCAGGCGAATACACAGGCGGTGCATACGCCTTGGTACTTAGTCCTAACATGGCTACTCGTGAGCTGTGCGTAAGATTAGCTTTTGGTTATGGGAGAACTATTAGTGTACACAGCAACAAAAGATGGGCGTTTGGTGGATACGCTAATGGAAATAAAGAATATTTAGTGAGTCCTATTCAAACCACCAAATTGAGTACTACTGCTAATAAATGGGACGGTTGGTTTGGTTATTTCAATACCTTATTATGTCCTACCACCAGTACAACCTTGAGTTCAATGAAATCAGGTATGTGGAACGCAACATCTACTTGGCAGTGTGGGCAAATACCAACTTTGCTGCATCAGGTGAAGATAGAGAATGGGCATACCGTAACGTTACCAACCAATTATACGGGTAATGCCTCCACGATTGATTTACAAGGAATATTATTAAAAGAACAAGGTTCACAATTAAACTTGAAACGATAAGTAATTGATTTCGCCTTGCAGGGGAAGTTTTTTCAGTTTAATTTTGAATACAATACGGTAAGAATTTACGTAATCGTAATGAAGTATTTTAGGATTCATTCTAAAGTAAGTATTTTATTATCAGGGCATTATATCGAAAATATTATAATGTCTAAATCCCAAACCCTACTTATGCAACAATATCATACCCTTTTAAAACATATTCTTGAGAATGGAACGGAGAAAACCGACCGTACAGGAACGGGTACTACCTCTGTTTTTGGGTATCAGATGAGATTTAATTTGAATGAAGGTTTTCCGTTGGTTACGACTAAAAAAGTACACTTAAAATCTATCATTCACGAATTACTGTGGTTTATCAATGGAGATACCAACATCAAGTATTTGAAAGATAATGGAGTTGGTATTTGGGATGAATGGGCAGACGAAAACGGAGATTTAGGTCCTGTTTATGGTAAACAATGGCGAAGTTGGACTACGCTCGACGGTAAGACCATCGACCAACTAAAGGAAGTAATAGAAACATTAAAGAAAAGCCCTGATTCTCGTAGAATTATCGTAAGTGCTTGGAATGTAGGAGAGTTATCGCAAATGGCATTGATGCCCTGCCACGCTCTTTTTCAGTTTTATGTAGCCGATAACAAACTTTCTTGTCAGCTATATCAACGTTCGGCGGATGTTTTTTTGGGTGTTCCGTTTAATATTGCCTCTTATGCCTTACTGACGATGATGATTGCTCAGGTTTGCGACTTGGAAGTAGGTGATTTTATCTGGACGGGCGGCGATACACATATTTATTCTAATCATTACGAACAAGTAAGAACCCAATTAGAGCGTGAACCACGTGCCTTACCCACGATGACGATAAATCCAGACGTTAAAGATATTTTCAGTTTCAAATACGAAGATTTTAAATTAGAAAACTACGACCCTTACCCTGCTATCAAAGCACCTGTGGCAGTATAATTCAAAAGGCGTTAGAAAAATATTTTTATTTCTCTAACGCCTTTGTTGTCAATTTCCTAAAATATTATGCCCCATTTTATCACGCTTCGTTTTTAAATATTCCTCATTATGAGGGTTTGAAGGAACCTCAATCGGAATGGTCTCCATAATTTCTAATCCATAGCCAAACAAGGCAGCCCTTTTTTTAGGATTATTAGAAATTAAACGAATTTTACTAACTCCTAAATCTCTCAAAATGGACGCTCCCACGCCATAATCTCTTTCATCCATTTTAAAGCCCAATTCTAAGTTTGCTTCTACGGTATCACGTCCCATTTCCTGTAGCTTGTAGGCTTTCAATTTATTGATAAGACCGATTCCTCTTCCTTCTTGAAACATATAAAGAATAATTCCTTTACCTTCTTTTTCTACCATTTGCATGGCTTTGTGTAGTTGTCCGCCACAATCACAGCGGCAAGAGCCAAAAATATCACCCGTCACACAAGAACTATGCACCCTCACCATAACTGGTTCATCTTTATCCCACGACCCCTTGGTAAGAGCCAAATGGGTTTCGCCCGTTTGAATTTGTTTGAAGGCGATTAAATCAAAATGACCAAATTCGGTGGGCATATCCACGCCAATTTCACGTTTAATCAGACTTTCGTGTTTGAGACGATATTCTACTAAATCTTTGATGGTAACTAATTTCAAATCAAATTTATCGGCAATTTGGCGGAGGTCAGCTAAACGAGCCATGGTTCCATCTTCATTTAATACTTCAATCAGCACTCCCGAAGGTTGAAAACCAGCTAATTGAGCAAAATCCATGGCTGCTTCAGTATGTCCTGTTCTTCTGAGAACTCCCTCTTTTTTAGCTTTCAAGGGGAAAATATGTCCAGGTCTGCCTAAATCTTCGGGTTTGGTATTGGCGTTTACCAACGCTTGAATAGTTTTGGCTCGGTCTTGGGCAGAAATACCCGTTGTACAGCCGTTTCCTAATAAATCAACTGAAACTGTAAAGGGTGTTTCGTGTGAAGTGGTATTTTTTCCCACCATCATTTCTAAGCCTAATTCCTGACAACGCTGTTCGGTGAGTGATACGCACATAAGTCCACGTGCTTCCCGAATCATAAAGTTGGTTATCTCGGGCGTAATGGCTTCGGACGCACAAATCATATCTCCTTCATTTTCACGGTCTTCATCATCGGCAACTATGATTATTTTGCCTTGACGAATTGCTTCAATCGCCTCTTCAATGGTATCTAATTTAATCTCTGACATGAGTATATTTTCTGAAATCTTATAGTTCAAGAATAACTTTAAACAAATGGTTAGGTAAGTCTTACCTTCAACCCTTCATACAATGATAAATCAAAGTTACGGTTTTTTGTTCCGATGATAAAGTAAAATAATTTTTGAGTGGACGAAGAATAATCTTCATAAACAGCAGAAAATGTGTATTCATTTTTTTTATCATCTGTGTTTTTTATATAACTACCTGATTATAAAATAATTACGAGTGTAATGTTTAGTAAAAAATATTTTTCTTAGCTATATTTACGTTGTATTACATTCTGATATTCCTTTCTTATAGAAAATAACCCTCTACTTTTCTGTAATCATTGTTTCATTCAGTTTTTCCTATTTGAAAAATCTGATAGCACCTACTATTATTTGGCACGTAAATAGCGTATTATTTATCTAAATCAATAAAATTTTAACGGTAATCTACTCTTTTAAGAATGCTTTTGAAAATCTTAGCACAATTTTTGCTTTGTTTTTAAGATAAATTATACAAAGTCTAAGAGTTTTCAAGATAATAATTTAAGTAGTTGTGTAATCTTAAAAATCCTGTGTGTGAATGCTAAAAAACCACCTAAGGATGCACTATTACTATTCTATTATTATCAAGGCTTTGAAGAGATTGATACCCATAAAATATGAATAGGATTATACGAAACATAGCAACGGTGTGTTTGGGCATAGTTGTATGGTCTTGGCTACCAGCACAACTGTACGCTCAATGTAAATCTGGTGGTAGTGCTACTACCAAAGGTGAGTTTACCATTAATGGTACAAAGGTGTCTGTGCAGGGAGATGGCGGAGGAGTAGCAACCGCTCCGAATAATATTCCTATCAAAATATGTGAGGGCGAAGTTATTAAGCTCAAAAGCAGTCTTGCTATTAGCTCTCTTTCCAATGTAAATTACTGGATTACCCCTTACAGCACCTACAATGGTCGCCCAAGAGCGATGGGACCCGCCGACTTAATATCCGCCGCAGGCAGCTATACGACAACTGTTGGAGATTTTGACGTAAAGATGGCAACAAAAGATGCTTCAAATCCTGACGGTTTCAATACCTACAATGGTCCGGGTTTGTATGTTATTTCTCAGGGAGATAATTCCACTCCCACAGGTGCAAGTACAGGAGATTTTCACCATGCTTGTCAAGTTATAGAAATTATAGCTCCGCAACAACCCGTAGCTACTGTAAGTGTATGTAGTGGAGGGCAAGTACAAATTACGCTACCTACCAATCCAGCCAATAATTTTGATGATTACGAGATAGTTTTTAATGCTACCTCTGGTAATTTCAACCCAATTTTGAAGACAGGCAAACCAACAGCCTATCCATTTAGTATCAGCAGTGGTACCACTTTGCCCGATAACCAAGATAGAATTATTACCATCAAAGGTTCATCCATTACTGGAGGTTGCCCTTCACCCGTTAATAATTTAGGGGTGTTCTCTATTTCAGGGAGTATCATCAGTCGTCCTGGCATAAGTTCTATTGTGGGAACAACCAAAGCAGATGAATTTAAGTTAGCGGTATCTGCCCAGAATGGAATCACTCGTAATATTTATATGAGAGACCCCTTGATTGGTAACGGTTTTATTTATATAGGTACACCTTTCAAAAACTTTGCTTCCACAGCTACCAGTGGTTTAGATTCGATAGATATTAAAGTAGCAGACCCTACTAAGACTTACTGTTTTCAGGTAGAGGCTTTAGATGCTAATTGTCCTACTTCTGGGGGTAATACCGCTTTACGTAGTAACGAAGAAATTTGTACTACACCCATTAAAGTAACACCCCAAAGTAATAAAAATGTAATTACGTGGAATCGAGCTATTGGTAGTGTATTAGGTGGTACATTTGCTTTTTATCAAGTAGAACGCCT
>JALONS010000067.1 GCA_025454855.1 Arcicella sp. | reverse complement strand
AGTAGTGTTCACCTCTTCCCATCTCGAACAGAGAAGTTAAGCCTACTGCCGTTGATGATACTGCAATCATATGCGGGAAAGTAAATAAACCCCAAATACTTTAAACAAGCAAATCCCCTGACTCATCAGACAGTCAGGGGATTTTTGCGTTGAAAGAAATATGAGAAATATAACATAAAGTAAATAAGAACTGCACAGTAAATCCATATTCGAGATTAGAGTTTGAGCCTTTTACATTCGGAGAGCCTCGCATCGCTCACTTCTGAGTCTTTCCTATTTGACTCCAGTTACTCCTGTGAATCCCTTTAAGGCGCAAACTCCAAGCCATTTACTAAAAAGAGAAGTATAACCTTATTTAATTATACAAATCTCTTAATAATGCAATTTTATGAAATTATACCATTAAAAATATTTTAACTTGATTTATTTTTGTTTAAAGATTAAAATTCTGTAAGTAATATATAGTATAGAATAATAATCTTAAATAAAGGTATGGATAGCCGCTATTAGATTTTTCATCTTTTTTGTGGCTATGACTTATTTGTTTTTATTGATGTGATGAAGTATTTTTGAATTAGAAAAAAACAAAATATCACATGAGCCAAAAAATTCAAGTATTCGATACTACTCTAAGAGATGGAGAACAAGTTCCGGGTTGTCAGTTAAACACCGAAGAAAAATTACAGGTTGCTGAACAGCTGGAACTACTTGGGGTAGATATTATCGAAGCTGGTTTCCCGATTTCTTCTCCCGGTGATTTTCGCTCGGTAGAGGAGATTGCTAAATTGGTAAAAAATGCTACCGTTTGTGGATTGACTCGTGCTAAAAAAGAAGATATTGATGCGGCGGCAGCGGCTTTGAAACACGCAAAATATCCCAGAATTCACACGGGATTGGGTGCTTCGGATACACACATCAAATATAAATTCAATTCAACTCGTGAAGAGATGATTGAGCGTGGCGTTTGGGCGGTAAAATATGCAAAATCTTTTGTAGAAGATGTTGAATTTTTTGCGGAAGATGCAGGAAGGGCTGATTTAGGTTTTTTAGCTCAATTGACCGAGGCGGTAATTAATGCTGGTGCTACGGTTGTGAATTTACCAGATACTACTGGATATTTATTACCTCATCAGATGTTTCAGCGAATCAATTATTTGTTTGCGAATGTGCCAAATATCCATAAAGCGACTATTTCAATGCACAATCATAATGATTTAGGGTTGGCTACTGCCAATACGATTGCAGGTATTCAGGCAGGGGCAAGGCAGGTAGAAGTAACTATTAATGGTATTGGCGAGCGAGCGGGGAATACTTCTCTGGAAGAAGTAGTGATGATTTTGAATACTCACAAAGATTTGGGGTATCATACTGACATCAACGCTCAGTATTTATATCCGTTTTCAACGATGGTCTCGGGTTTGATGGGAATGCCAGTGCAGGCAAATAAGGCGGTTGTAGGGGCAAATGCCTTTGCCCATTCATCGGGGATTCATCAGGATGGCTTCTTGAAACATTCTGAAAATTACGAAATCATGAAGCCCGAAGATGTAGGTGTTCCTTCATCGGCTATTGTATTGACTTCTCGTTCTGGAAGGGCTGCACTTCGTCACCGTTTGCAGTTGATTGGTTTTGATTTTGAAAAACCCGAATTGGATAAACTCTACACTCGTTTTCTTTTGATGGCGGATGAACGTAAGCAATTAAATGATGAAGATTTGAAGGAGTTAGTGGGGTAGTTTTCAGAGGATAGATTTTAGATTTTTAGAAGATAAATTTTAGGGATTCTTTGGTTTTCAAAGAGTCCCTATTTTGTTGTTTATAAATACAAAAAAGCCGTTCCCAGACAATCTGAAACGGCTTTTTTATAAACCCTAAACCAAACTAATTTATTGTTTTTAAGACTCTACTTATTTCTTTTTGTCTTTATCTTTTTCTTCTTTCTTTTTGGTTACTAATTCACCTTCTTTCAGTTTTTTAGAAACCGTGATGTAGGGTCCTGAAATGATGGTTTCACCTTCTTTGAGTCCTGATAAAATTTCTATGTTTTCGAAATCAGAAATACCTGTTTTTACTTCTCTCAATTTCGCTTTGTTATTTTTATCAACCACAAAAACTACTTCTTTTATCTTATCTTTCTTAATAACTTTTTCGGGTTCTTGATTATTGTCTTCTTCTCCTTCTTTTTTAGTATCACCTTCAGGTTTTAGTGAAGGGTCACGGGTAGTAACAGCAGCTAATGGTACGGATAAAACACCATTTTTGCGGTCGGTAATGATTTCAACGGAGGCGGTCATTCCCGGCTTTAGGGGATAAGAATGTTTTCCTACGATTAAATCTTGGTATGATTTACGCAAAACCCTAATCTTTACTTCAAACTCGGTAACGGCATCCGTTGAAACTGCTGCTGCTGCCGATGTACTACCAAGTCCATTAGCAGAACTGGCAATTTCGTACACAACACCTTTGAATTTCCGCCCAGAGGCACTGTAAGAATCAACATCAATGATTACGGTATCATTCATTGAAACCCGTGTAATATCATTTTCATTAACGTTTACACGAACTTCCATTTTGTTCAAATTGGCGATTCTAAGTAATTCAGTACCAGCCATTTGTGAAGTACCTACTACTCTTTCACCCAATTCTACGTTTAATTTTGATACTGTACCACTCTGAGGGGCGTATATCGTGGTTTTAGTCAAGTTAGTGCGGGCTTCCTTTAAAGCGGCTTCGGCACTTTTTACATTAAATGCCGCCGACTGAACGTTGGCTTTTGCGGATTCAACGTCTTGTTTAGCAACCAAATATTGAGAATTAAATTGGTCGAAATCGGCATCTGAAATTACCTTGTCATCGTGTAATTTTTTGTTACGGTCGTAGTCAATTTTGGCTTTTAATAGGCGTGATTCCGACTGCGACTGAACAGCTTTGGCTTGTTCTACTGAAGCCTTTGATGAATTTACCTGTGCCTCAGCCCGAGCCAACAGAGATTCATAGTTATCAGGTTTAATTTTTAACAATAATTGCCCTGCTTTTACCGAATCTCCTTCATTTATGTATAATCCTACAATCTCACCCGACACATCTGGCGAAAGTTTTACTTCAATTTCAGGCTGAATTTTTCCAGAAGCGGATACCCGTTCAATGATGTCAGCTTTCTTAGTTTTTGTAAATTCAACTTCGGTAGAAGGTTCTTTTCCGATAAGTCCTTTTTGCTTGGCTACTCCTAAGCCAACACCTAAAAGTACCACAACTCCTCCGAGTATCCACCAGATTTTATTTGAAGATTTCTTTGCCATTTTTTTAATGAGTGAATGATAGAATGATAGAATGAGTGAATGTTAAAGATAAGAGAGCAAATATATTTTTTGATACCCACTCATTCTATCATTCACTAATTCATTCATTGCTAAAAGGTAAGCGGTTTATTTTGATAATAATCTAAAATTTTAGTTCTAAAGACGAAATCATATTTTGCTTGAACGAGATTTCCCCGAGCCTTATCCAAGTTCGTTTTTTGTAAGCTGTAATTCACAAAATCAATTGCCCCCGCATTAAAACGACTTTCAGCTGCTCTAAATGATTCTTCCAAAGCCGATACTTGTATCGTGAGGGCTTCGTAGCGTTTAGCGGCATTATTTAGGTTAGTGTAGGCTTGTTCGATATTTTGGCGTAAAGTTAAACGGGCCTGTTGAGCGTTCAAATTAGCATTTTCTTTTTGAATTTTTGCTCTACTGACATTAGTTTTGTTAGCATATCTACTAAAGATAGGAATATTAGCATTTACCCCAAAACCATAATTGAAAGTGTTACCAAGTTGTGTGAAGTAGTTAGTTGTACCGCCTTCCACAGGGATTTTATTAGTAGAGGTTACTATCAAAGGGATTTCTTGACCATTAAATTTAACCGTTCCTAAATTTTGTTCTGAAGTTACTTCACGAAATGTATAATTTTTCTGAGCATTCGATTGGTTTGCCCCTGCGTTTACATTGGCAGTAATGATAGGTAAAAAGCCAGCTCTGGCTATTTCTATGCCTTTATCTGCTCCTTTTATTCTTAAATCAGCTGCTTTTACAGCAGGTTGTGTTTCTTGGGCAATTTCATAAATTTTTCCAATCGAAGTATCATAACCAGTAGTTGAAGGAACAGGAACTGAAATCCTGTCCACTTTTACATCGGTAATATTTTTGTCATTCAACAACTGTAAGAGAGACAATTTTGCCAAGTCTAAAGTACTTTGATTATTGATGACAGTAGTTTCTTCGGTAGCTAATTGGGCTTTGAGGTCAAACAGATTTGATTGTGGTAATGAACCCGCTTTCACTAATTTATCCGTTCTATCAATCTGTAATTTGGTAATATTTGTTTGGTTTTGTGAAATGCCTAACTGGTCTTCAGCATTCAAAATATTTAAGTAAGCCAAAACTACTTGTAGAGAAATATTCTCTTTCATAGCTTGTAAATCTAACTGAGTAGCTTTCAAGAGAATATCGTTTTGAGCAATGGTATTTTTTAATTGGTAGCCGTTAAAGATAACTACATTACCACTTAAACTTAATTGATTATAATTGATATTTCGGTCGATATTGGTGTTGGTGAAAGGGTCAAGGCTTCGTCCGAAATTAAAATATTCATTGACATTACCACTGGCATTGGGCAACTGGTTGAACTTTGATTGCTGTAATTGTAGATTATTAAGCAACACTTGATTTTCGCTTTGTTTTACAGAAATATTATTTTTCAAAGCAATATTTACAGCATCCTGCAAACTCAATTTGGAGTCATTACCACTGGCTTGAATGGCATCTTGAGCTTTCGATTGGAAAGTTAAACAGGTAATAGCGAGGATAAATAAAAGAAAACGATTCATGGCGTTTGGTATTTGATGGTTCAATTTTACGAATGATAATTTTTGATTTAAAAAAGTTTGGGATAAACGGCTTTCTGTCAAGGATAAAAGGAAATATCTAACAAAAAGCATTTTCAATAAACAATGTGCAATATTTAAGATTCAAGCAAAAGCTATTGACTTAATAATTTGAAAAACTTGAACCTTGTAAATTGATGATTGAGTATTTAGAATTGTTTACTTGTATCTCAAACACAATACCATCTAATATAAGTATTTGATTTTCAGGTATTTGTGAATGGTTGTAAATTAAGAAAGTGTCCGTTTACGAACACTTTTTGATTAATATCGAACAAGATTTATGGAATAATATGATAGGTAGCTTTGGCTTTTTGCCGAGAGATAGCATTGAAATGCCACCATTCGTAATCAATGGGCATATAACCAGCCGACCGCATAACCGACCGAAGTAGTTGTCGATTTGTAATTTGTTTTTGAGATAACTTGTTGATTTTCAAGAAATAGCTCTCTTTTTTAGGATACGCCAGTTCGCCGAAATAATCGTATTTTGTACCCATGTCCAACGGTGTACCGTCGGTAGTAGCAATGGTTAAATCAACCGCACTGCCGTAATTATGGATTGACCCTTCGGCAGGACTTGCCACGTATTTGACTCGCTCACGAGTGCTGTATTGCGGAAGACTATTCCAAAGAATTTTTTGAATACTTAGCGGACGACCACCGTCATAAACCAGTAACCGATAGTTGGGGTGTTTTCTCTGCAAAATATCACTCGCTTTGGATAACATTTCAGCGGGTTTTCTCTGTAAAAAGCACTGCGATATACATCCGTAAACATCTTTTCCAACAAAATTATCGGTGGTTGAATATTTCAATTCTACCAAAATAGAAGGATTAATTTCTTGAATATTTACTAAGCCTTGTTCACGCATTCTTTGTTCATATTCGCAAACAAGAGTGGGTTTAGTGGTAAAAATTGGGCTTGTTGAGAGAGATAGAATTAAAGTAAGTAAAAAGAGTTTTTTTTTCATTTGTGAGATAGGAATAAGGAAAATCTTTTAAAATTACAGAAATTAACCTAATTTTAGATGAATTAATACTAAAATCAAGCAGACTGGATTTGTAAAAGACCTCCCAGAGAAATCTAACTACCCATATTTTTATGAAGAAAATTTACCACTTCTTGACCTTAAAGAATCAAACACCCCTCTCAGCGATGTGGGTGATTTTTTTTGTAGCTGCCTTCATTACCCTCATCATTAAATGGTTGAATCCTGAAATTCCTGCCGAGCAGAAAACCGAACTTTTCAAGGTAGTGGTGGATGGTATGTTTGATGCAGCCGAAATTGCCGTGATGAAAATTGCTTTGCCTTTGGCGGGTGTGATGACCTTCTTCATGGGATTGCTATCCATCGGAGAAAAAGCAGGGGCTATTGGGTTCTTAGCCCGCATTGTAGGACCTTTTTTCAGTAGATTATTCCCAGAAGTACCCGCCAATCATCCTGCCAGTGGACAAATGATTATGAATTTTTCAGCTAATATGCTGGGTCTGGATAATGCTGCTACCCCTTTTGGGCTGAAAGCCATGCAAAGTTTACAAGACTTAAATCCACAAAAAGAAGTAGCTTCAAATGCCCAAATTATGTTTTTGGTTTTGCATTCGGCTGGTCCTGTATTGATTCCGCTGAGTATTATGGCTCAACGCTCCATTTATAAAGCTGAAGACCCTTCCGATATTTTTATTCCTTGTTTGATTGCTACTTATTTTGCTACGCTTACGGGTTTAATTTTTGTGGCTATTCGTCAGGGGATTAATCTTTTTGATAGAGTTATTCTTTCGTGGCTGGGTGGTATTACGGGTTTCATCGGTTTCGTTTTGTGGTATTTTTCGCAACTTCCACAAGAAGAAGTGACGGCACAATCGAAAATCGTCAGTAATGTGATTCTTTATGGTTTCGTCCTTTCGTTTATTTTGGGAGCTGTTTGGAAAAAAGTAGATATTTTTGATGCTTTCATCGACGGAGCAAAAGGTGGTTTTGAAACTTCCGTCAAAATCATTCCGTATTTAGTAGCCATGTTAGTGGCTATTAGTTGTTTACGCAATGCAGGTACGTTGGATTTAATCACCAATGGTATTCGGTATATAGTAGTGGTCTTGGGTTTTGATACCGCTTGGGTTGATGCCTTACCAACGGCATTAATGCACCCACTGAGTGGTGGCGGGTCAAGAGCAATGATGATTAGTACGATGCAAACGGCTGGTCCAGATTCTTTTGCGGGCAGATTAGCTTGTGTTTTTCAAGGTTCATCCGATACTATTTTTTATGTATTGGCTCTTTATTTTGGCTCAGTGGGTATCAAACAAACTCGCTACACGCTTTGGGCGGGTCTGACGGCTGATTTAGTGAGTGTTATCACTGCTATTTGGGTAAGTTATATATTCTTTCCGCATTGAGATAATTGCTATAACTAAGTATTTTAGGGAGTTATAGCAATTTTGAGTCTTCAATTTTGCTATAACTATCCTTTTTTATACCTTTATAGCAAAATTGAATAACTATGATTGAAAGTATTATTGGTCGAAAAAAAGAAATTACTTTGATGGAATCTCTGAAAGAATCCTCAAAGTCCGAATTTTTAGCCGTTTATGGTCGTCGTAGAGTTGGCAAAACTTTTCTGATTCGTCAGGTTTTTGAAAATGATTTTACCTTTCAATTAACAGGATTAGCCAACGCAAAACTTCAATGGCAATTAGCTAATTTCTACAAAGCACTTACCAAACAAAACCCTCACAATTCAAACATCAAACCTACCTCTAACTGGTTTGATGCCTTTCATGAATTAATATATGTTTTAGAATTATCCAAAGCGAAGAAAAAAGTAATTTTCTTGGATGAACTTCCTTGGTTAGATACGCCAAATAGTGGTTTTATGACTGCCCTTGAACATTTTTGGAATAGTTGGGCAAGTGCCAGAAAGGATATTATCTTAATTGTTTGTGGTTCGGCTGCATCGTGGATGATAAATAAATTACTCAAAAATAAAGGAGGGCTACACAATAGAATTACCCAAAGGTGCAAATTAGAACCATTCAATTTGGCAGAAACCGAAGCGTTTTTCAAAGCAAAAAATGCAGTTTTAGAACGCTATCAAATTACCCAATTATATATGACTTTGGGTGGTATTCCTTATTATTTGGATATGGTAGATGTAAACATGAGTTCCTACCAAAATATTAACAGACTATTTTTTGAAGAAGATGCTCCGCTAAGAATTGAATTTGAAAGTTTGTATGAGTCCTTATTCAAAAAAGCTCAGAATCATATAGCAGTAATTGAGGCTCTGTCACAAAAAGTAAGTGGGATGAATCGGGATGAACTTATTAAAGCCGCCAAAGTAAATAATGGGGGCGGAACAACAACTATTTTGCAAGAATTAGAAGAATGTGGTTTTATCAGAAAATACAATTCATTTGGTAAAAATCAGCGAGGAAATATATTCCAATTAGTAGATTTTTATTCACTTTTTTATTTAGCATTTGTAAAAAAATCGAGTGTTTTTGATGAAACAACTTGGATAAATGGTATTGATAATCCTGCGTTTAGGGCTTGGAGTGGATATGCTTTTGAAATGATTTGTTTGCATCATATCCCTAAAATTAAAGAAGCATTGGGGATAAGTGGTATGCAAACCAATACAGCAACGTGGTATTCAACAGATAAATCACAAAAAGCGCAAGTTGATTTATTAATTGAGAGAAGAGACGGAATTATTAATTTATGTGAAATCAAATTTTCAATTAACCCTTTTGTAATCAGTAAAAATTATGCAGAAGAATTAAGAAGTAAAATAGCCGTTTTTAAAGAACAAACCAAAACAAAGAAGACGATTTTTCTAACTATGATTACCAGTTTTGGATTGCAGAAAAATGAATATTCTAACCAATTGGTGCAGAATAGCTTGACGATGGACGTACTTTTTAATTAACTCATGAAAACCATCCTTCTACGTTATTTTCATACCATCATTCACCTACGTCCTATTCAAATATACTATCAAATTTTCTATCGGAGCAGGGCATTTTATAGAAAATTGGTGGGTCTTCGGTATGCTCAATTTGTTCCAGCTAAAAGTCATCTCATTTTCCTAAAACCTCCCATTTTTAATAATCAAAGCTACTTTCCAGCAGAAAATCGTTTTTGTTTTCTGAATCAATCACAAATTTTTGACCCCAGTCAGATTCAATGGAACGATGAACGCAGTTTTGGAAAACTGTGGGTTTATCACCTCAATTATTTCGATTATCTGAATCAAGAAAATCTGAATGTGTCGGAGGGGCTTGCCCTCATACGAGCGCATATAAATGACTATCCAAATTTAGTGGTAGGATTAGAGCCTTACCCGATTTCGTTGAGAAATATGAATTGGATAAAATTTCTGAGTAAATACCAAATTCAAGATACTCAGATTGATGATTTTTTGATGGCTCAGTATGTCCGATTGATGGATAATTTGGAGTATCATTTATTGGGTAATCACCTACTTGAAAATGCCTTTTCACTACTTTTTGGAGCGTATTATTTTCGAAATGACAATTTTTTTAAAACAGCTCAGAATATTTTAAAAAAAGAGCTTACAGAGCAAGTTTTAGCGGATGGATGTCATGTAGAGCGTTCGGTCATGTACCATCAAATAATCTTGTTTCGGTTGCTTGATTGTATCAATTTGGTAACGCAACATACCAGACCCCAAGACAATGAAATAAAGGCGATGTTGATACCGAAAGCACAAATAATGCTAAGTTTTCTGCATGAAATCTCTTTCCAAAACGGTGAAATCCCACTTATGGGTGATGCTGTTAGGTGCCACGCACCCACCACAAAACAGTTAATAGAATACGCTAATCGTTTGGAAATCAGTTCACAAAAGGTGAATTTATCCGACAGTAAGTACCGAAAGTATAACCAAGAAAATTATGAATTAGTAGTGAATGTTGGAAGTCCGAGTCCTTCCTATTTACCCGCTCATTCGCATTGTGATATTTTTAGTTTTGTATTACACGTGCGTGGGCAGCCCTTTATTGTGGACACAGGAACATCCACGTATGAACCTGATGAAATTCGTTGGAAAGAACGTTCAACCTCAGCACATAATACGGTGCAAATCGGTGATGCCGAACAGTCGGAAATTTGGGGTAGTTTCCGAATGGCACGTCGAGCTAAAACGGTTATCAGTACTGAAAATCAGCAAGCAATTACCGCCTCGCACGATGGTTATGCCCGTTTAGGAATAATTCACCAGCGGAGCTTTAGAGTAGATAAAAATCAAATATTCATCAAAGATGATACCTTTGGCGTATCAAAATATCCCCAAAAAGCCTATTTTCATTTTCATCCATCGTTAGAGATTACTTTATCAAATAATAAGGTCACGACTCCTCTCGGTAGTATTGAGTTTGAGGGAGCAACTGCTATTTTGGAGAGTGAATATGCTTATGCTGAGGAGTTTAACAAAAGAATTAACGCAAAAATGATAACTTTACTGTTCTATAGTTCCCTACAATCAAACATTACCATCTACTAAAAACTTGAAACTGCTTATTCTAACATTCTATTACCAGCCTGATTTGTGTGCCGGCTCGTTCAGAAGTACTGTATTGGTAGAAACTCTACTGAAAAAAATGACCGATGAAGATACCATTGAGGTTATTACCACGATGCCCAATCGGTACAGTAGTTTAAAAAATGAAGCTGAACCCTATGAAAAACAGGGGAATCTCGCCATTCACCGAATTGCTATTCCAGCCCATAAAAATGGCTTTATTGACCAAATTTACGCCTTTTCGGTGTATTGGATGGAAGTTCAACGCTTGGTAAAGAATCAGTCTTACGACTTAATCTATGCTTGTTCCGCCCGTTTGTTCACGGGCTTTTTAGGGGCAAAAATTGCGAGAAGAAAAAGTATAAAACTGTATCTGGACATTAGAGATATTCTATCAGATACGTTATCAGATGTTATCAAAAATAGACTTCTCAAGGCGTTTTTATTACCCATTGTTACCCAAATAGAAAGATACACGGTTACATCGGCAAATCATCTAAATTTAGTTTCCGAGGGCTTTCGTAATGAGTTTAATTACTTCAAAGGACCAATTACTTTCTTCACGAATGGCATAGATAAGATTTTTCTGGAAACAGATTTTGAAAATAAAGACGTTAATCATCCGCTCGTTATCACTTACGCAGGCAACATTGGGGAAGGGCAAGGTTTAGAAAAAATCATCCCAGAAATTGCCCAACGATTATCGGGTAAATACGTTTTCAACATCATTGGTGATGGAAGTACCCGATACAAGTTAGTATCAAAACTACAAGAATTAGCCGTAGAAAATGTGCAAATAATAGCACCCGTAAGGCGTTCAGAACTTTTACGGTATTATCAAAAAAGCGACTTTTTGTTTCTACATCTCAATAATTATCAGGCTTTTGAGAAAGTGCTGCCTTCCAAAATTTTTGAATACGGAGCTACCCAAAAACCAATAATGGCGGGTGTAAACGGGTACGCTAAAGACTTTATCCAAAAGCATTTACCAGAGTCTTTGATTTTTGAACCTGCTTCCGCCGAAAGTTTCTTAGAAGCATTGAGAAACTTTGAACCTCATGTAGTTTCAAGGGAATTATTTACAGCCAAATTTAACCGAGAGCGAATCATGGAGAACATGGCAGAGGATTTACTCCGTTTAGTTGAGCAAACTGGACGTTTTATGCTATTGTGAAACATTGGTCATGAACGAATTTATACCCTGCATAGCTAACATCAACACACCAACAACCACCAAATAGTTTTTCATTTTTCAAATTATTCTAAAATAATAAGTTGTTGAATATCAATAGCTTGCTTGGCTATTGGTAGTGATAAATCATTTTCATATATTTATGTTTAATATCACTAACGAAACTTACCCAAACCCCATGAAAAACTAATCTTTTCTCTGCTTTATGCTTATTCACAGCATAGGCACAAATCACCGCCTACGACAATACTGCCCGAAATACCTTCTGCGGCTTAGGAGGTATTTCTCTTACCTAAACCATTTTTCCCAATGGCGTACAAACTAATCCTTCTATTAGTGGCGAGTGTTTCACTGAGACGGGGTAAAATAGTTTTTTCATTTTAACACAATCATACCCACTCATGAAAAAGATTTTTCTCTTAGTTGTTTTGCTGATTGCTTCAACTCCACAAATTTTTGCCCAAGCCATTACCCTAAATCCAGAGGTGGTAACGAATAAATTGACTGTTGGCACGCCCTCAGCTATTACCTCGGCAGTTTTTGAGGCTAATTCAACCACCAAAGGAATCCTGATTCCCCGCATGACTACCGCACAGCGAAATGCCATAACAGCTCCCACGGCAGTTACGGGTTTGATGGTTTATGACACCGACTTGAAAGATTTGTATATTTTTAATGGTTTTTGGAAACGTGCTACTATTGGTGAATTACCGATTGTTTTATTCGGAAACATTGCGAATCAAGGAATAGTATCAGGACAAAATTCAGCAACTTTTGGAATTGGTTTAAGTGGTGTAGCATCTGCGGGTAATGGTTTATTGGGGCAAACTGATAGTGGTACTGGTGTAAGAGGAATAGCAACAACTACAGGTGTAGGTAGTTTTTTTACGGCAGAAACAGGTATTGCAGTATCGGCAGCAAATAATTCAAATTTTCAGGCTACTGCCAGACTTGTAAACAGTACCGTTGGTGGCAAAGGATTGGATGTTACAGGAAGTATGACATTAACTACTGATATAGCGACTGGAAATGCCATTACAGCCACCAATTCAAATGCAACAGGTACTGGTATAAGAGGTGTTGGAGGAACCTTTGGGGTGTATGGTCTGAGTGCGAACACTGGCGTAATTGGCGATTCGTTTGCTGGGCGTGGTATAGAAGGAAATAGTCAGTCAGGAAATGGGGTCGGTGGTTTCGCTACGACTGGGATAGCTGGTTTATTCCAAAATAATTCAACCACAAACCCAACTACTCGAATTTTAAACCTTAATGTAGGACAAACCGCCTTGGAAGTTACAGGAACAATGAACTTGACTTCCAACTTAAATTTAGCTCCTGCCGCATTTTTCAATAACACTAATACAAATGGTATCGGTTTAAAAAGCGAAGGGAATCATTTAGGTGTACACGGAGTCAGCAACAATGGTTCTGGGATATACGGATATTCAACGCTTGGCATAGGGACATCTGGAGCCAGTTTATCTGGGTTTGGCGTTAAAGGGGAGTCGGGAACAGGGTCGGGAGGGGTTTTTGTAAATAATACCAATACCAACCCAACCGTTAAGATTGAAAACACAACTTCCGGGGGAACAGCCTTAGATGTAAATGGAGCAATAAAAGTTTCAGGCACAAATCCTGCCGCTTTCAAAATTACTTCAACAGTAGGTAATATCATAAATGGGTCTCCAGTTCAGCCTTCTGTCATTGTAATTCCAAATACCACTATGGCAAATAATGCAACCGATATTTTGATTGTGACTCATGCTTTTGGTACTTATCTCAATAAACCTTTTGGTGTTTTTTGGAATTCAACTACCAATAACTGGGTTATTTATTTGGAAGAATTGAATACAAGTATGCCAGTAGGAACGGTATTTAATGTGCTGGTTATCAAGCAATAAAATCATTGCCAACGGCAGCTGGGAAACCACCACTACTTGGAATTTGAATAGACTTCCACTGGCAACGGATAAGGTAATTCTAAACGGGCATAATGTAATGATAGGGACTAATTTAGCCAGGGCGAAGGATTTGGAATATAAAGCTGGGGCAATTTTGCGGTATGTGAGCGGGGGGCTATTGCGGTTTGGGTTATAGGTGAATACAAATCATTGAAAATCAATAAATTATGATAATATTTCGGAAGTATATACTTAATGTCGCAATGGTAATTTAATAACTTTTAAATTTTATATCTATCTGATTTTCATTTCATCATCAATAGTGAGGGATTTAAAACCCTCGCCATTGATGATGAAAATTCAATTTGCGACAATAAGTATTCCGTAATATTTAAAGAAGAATAACATACCCAGACCGATGAAAAAACTAACTACTCTTTTCTTGCTCATCGCCTACTCATATACAGCACAGGCACAAATTACGACTTACAACGCCGCCACCCAAAATACTTTTTATGGCATTGGAGGGTACGCCTTTACCCAAGCAAACTTCCCAAATGGTGTTCAGAGCAATCCTTACGTAGTTATGGGACCTTCGCCGCAAAATAGTTTTACTTATACCGCTTCGGCATCAGGGGGTATTACCAATGTGAGTTCCAGTATTTCTACTTCAAATAGTAACACGCCCATTACTATTCAATTCAAAGGTAACAATGTACGCAAATTTGGCTGTCGGGCTTTCGCTTCAATTTTGGGAGGTGGTGGCACAACCTCCGACGCCATTCAATTGACTGCCACTACCAATTTGAGCAATACTGGCGTGATGAATGGCGGCATCTCCAATCTATTTGTAGGTTTCAGGGTTTCAAATGAAAATGAATATATTACATCAATTCAAGCAACGTTTTTAAGTGCAACGACTTCCGTAATTGCCCTGAAAAATATTGTCGTCGGCGACGACCAAGCCCAAAATGTATCCCTCAATTTTGATGGTATTGATGATTATGTGGCTATACCCAATACCGTAGGTAATTTTAGCACAAGTCAAAATTTTACGGTATCATGTTGGGTAAAACCCGATGCTTCACAACCAGGAGGTAGTCTTGATGTAGATATTCTCGAAAAATGGGACCAAACAGGCTCTTATCCTTTTGTGATTAGGTTGCTCACCTCAGTACCAGATGTAGGCAAAGTAAGAGTAGCAAGGTTTGATGGTGTAAATAATCCTGCCATTAATTCAACAGCCCTCATTAATGATGGGAAGTGGCACCATATTGCCTTTGTAAAAAGTGAGAGTAACTTAACACTTTATATTGACGGTAATTCAAGCGGAACAACTACCGATAATACAACTGGAACTACCACCAATTCCTCTCCCCTTTTTGTTGGACAACGTGGCAACAGCATCAATCGCTTCAAAGGTGAAATAGACGAAGTAAGGATTTGGACTGTTTCAAAAGACCAAGCTACTATTCAAGCGGAAATGTTTTGCAAAAACCCAAATACAACCGACTTACAAGCCGCCTACAATTTCAATAACGGTGTACCCAATGACAATAATGCCCTAATTACCCAAATACAAGATGCCGTAGGTACGAATCATGGCATATTAAACAACTATGCCAAAACAGGCGATGCTTCCAATTTTGTAACGGGACAGGTAAAATATGTAAAAAACGATGCCACAGGTGGCAACAATGGCTCTTCATGGGCAAATGCCTTTACCAATCTACAATCTGCCCTTATCTCCACTGTATGCAACGACCTTTTTGATGTATATGTAGCCAAAGGCAATGCGTTTTACAAACCCAATAGTTCTAATACTAATAGCAGTTTCAATATCCCATCAGGTATGAAAATATACGGAGGCTTTACTGGCTCTGAAAAAAACATCAATGAGCGAAACATGGCTTTGATTCATATCACCAATAAAACTACCCTTTCGGGCGATTTAGCGAGCAATGATACGCCTTTTAATTTTACTTCAAATCGTGTTGATAATTCAATTGACGTTGTTAGAATCATAGGCGGTTATGTTAATTTTGATGGCTTTACCGTAAGGGGAGGGAAAGAATATGGCATAAATAAGTATGATTATGGTGATATAAAAATTAGTAATTGTAAAATAATTGATAATAATATTGGCTTGATATTAGATAGGGCTAACTCAACTATTACTGACTGCCTAATAGCTGGTAATAAGACTGATGGAATATACGTTAGTAATAATTCATCAACTTTCCAAAACTGCCTGATTGTTAATAATGGGGGTAATGGTATCCTTCAAGCTGCTCCCGATAATAGTTTCCAAACAAACCTAATCAATTGTACAATCGCTGCCAATGGAAGTTATGGTATAATCAATTTTCAAGTGATGAGTTCTATAACCAATACTATCAAAAATACGATAATTAAGGAGAATAAGGATGGAGGTATTGGAAATCCATCCACCAACACCATCACCTATAGTTTGGTGCAAGGTGATGCAGGGGGCAGTAATGGCAATTTGAACGGCAATACGGTTAATCCACAATTTGTAAGCCCTTTGGCAAATAATATTACAAATATTACAGGAGATTATCGCCTAAAAGATTCCTCCCCCTGTATCAATGTAGGCGATGATG
>JALONS010000066.1 GCA_025454855.1 Arcicella sp. | reverse complement strand
AGTTTTGAATCCTTCACGCAAGACCCACACACGGCAATTTGTGGTGATAATCAAGGCGAAATTTTGAACTTGACCGATAAATTAGCCCTGCCTACTCAACAAGGAATTTTAGAAATTGCGAAAGAAAATCCCGAGAAAATCTTGAAGGAAATTCCCCACATGAAACTACCGATGCACTACGGCGTAAAAGAAAAAGATGTAGATTTGAAGCGGCTGGGCAGTATTCTGTGGCTCGTCCAAGAAAATGAAACCCAAAAATTTGATGATTTGCTTTTGCTCAATGGTTTAGGACCACGCACGCTACAATCTTTAACGTTGGTGAGTGAAGTTATTCACGGTACGCCTTCCCGTTTTACAGACCCTGCTCGTTTCACGTTTGCTCACGGAGGTAAAGGAGCAAAGCCCTTTCCCGTACCTGTGCGAGTATATGACGAAGTGATTGACACCCTCAAAAATTCGGTGGAAAAAGCAAAATTGGGCGAAACCGACAAAACCGAAGCCATCAAAAAACTACATAAATTAGCCGAACGTGCCGAAGCCGATTTTATTCCCAATGATAAATTTGAGGACTTATTAAAAAAGGAAAACGAAGATTCCTGGAAATATGGCGGGCGGAGTATTCATGGGGAAGCAAAGAAAATTTTGCTGTGATATTTAAGTTTTCTCTGAAAAATTATATGAAATAAATCTAAAAACCGTTTTAAGATGAAGTAACAGTCACATAAAAATATTACATAAAAATATTAATTGTTCGTTTCTAAGATGCCAACTTTGTAATCTACGTTTGATTGTGAAGTTGGCAATCTTTTTTATTATTTTTACCCTAAAATCTGATGTGATGAATAAAACGATTTACCTAAAATTCTGTTTAGTATTTCTTTTGATTGTAGGCTTAGACTGGTCTATTTGGGCAAAAGAAACGCCTTTATTCTTTACTGAAAACAAAGGGCAGTGGGAAAGGGATATAAAATTTGTGGCACACATTCCTGGAGGTGTTTTACAAATTAGAGAACATAAATTGCATTATATTTTTTGGGATAATGAAGCTCTTTACGAGTTAAAACATAGTCCTCAAAAGGAAAAAAAGGAACAATCCCTAAGAGTACACGGACTCGACGTAGTCTTTGAAAATTCTAATAGCAATTTCATTATTTCTACCGATAAAATTGTAGCACACAGACAAAATTACTTTATGGGAAACGACCCAAAAAATTGGGTCAATAATGTATCTTCCTTTAGTGAAATCACCTTAAAAAACCTTTATGACGGTATTGATTTAAGACTTTACACCACAGAAAATTCATTGAAATACGAGTTCATAGTTGCTCCAAGAACTTCTACAGAACAAATCAAGATGCGGTATGAAGGAGCGGATGAAATATTATTAGAGAATGGAAATTTAAGGGTAAAAACTTCACTTTCGGAGATTATCGAAATGAAGCCCTATACTTTTTCCGAAACGATTACCAACGCCGGCAGCCGACAAGGATTTTCAGAAGTAAAAAGTAATTTTAGAATCAATAAAAACACCGTATCATTTTCTTTTCCAGAGGGGTACGACCATTCAAAAACATTAACCATTGACCCCAAATTAATTTTTTCCACTTTTTCGGGTTCTACGGCTGATAATTGGGGGCATACCGCCACGTATGATAGTCAAGGAAATTTGTACGCTGGTGGGTCTTCCCTGAGTAATTCAGGAACATTTCCTGCAACTGTCGGAGTTTTCCAACTTAGGAATAGTGGTTTTTGGGATGTAGCCATACTCAAATTTAGTGCTGATGGCTCGAAATTATTATACGCTACGCATTTAGGAGGAGTAAATGCCGATATTCCTCACAGCCTGATTGTGAATTCTAAAGGTGAATTATTGATATTTGGTACAACATCATCTCCTAATTTCCCCACAACTACGAATGCTTATGACCAATCATATAATGGTGGATTGGAAGTTACCCCAACCACTTTCCAAAAATTTGATATAGGCAGTGATATTTTTGTAGCAAAGTTTAGCAATGATGGCTCTCGACTGCTTTCATCTACGTACATTGGTGGCTCGGGTAACGATGGGCTCAACTTACTAACACTCAATTACGGAGATGAATTCAGAGGCGAAATTGTTACGGATGAACAAGACAACGTGTATATTGCTTCGGTGACGGACTCCCAAAACTTCCCGATTGTGGGCGGTTCAAATATGCTCAGAAGTGGTGTGAGTGATGCCGTTGTTTGTCAATTAAATCCTGATTTATCTAAAATCGTTTGGAGTGGATTTATTGGTGGAAATGACTATGACGCAGCATTTTCTTTAAAAGTAAGCAAAACTGGGAATATTTATGTCTGCGGAGCTACCACCAGTAATAATTTACCGTTTACCCAAACGTTACAAACCAGAGCTAATGGCAACATGGACGCTTTTGTGATGAAATTATCCCGTGAAAACAGTCTGAATAGCAAGCCTACGGCATTTTCGGGAACGTATTTAGGCACTACCAATTTTGACTTTGCCCAATTGATGGACATTGACCAAAATGAAAACGTTTATGTTTACGGACTCACTTTTGGAACGTATCCTATTTTGAACGCTGCCTATTCCAACCCACGAAGCGGTCAGTTTATTCATTCTTTGGATAAAACACTTTCTAAAACCAATTTTTCTACCACTATCGGTACAGGAAAAGGTTCACCAGATATTGTACCCACTGCTTTTTTAGTGAATGAATGTGGGAATATCTATTTATCTGGTTGGGGCGGGAAAGTGAATGACAATATAGCTAACGCTCCTCTTGTAAATACCAAAGGAATGCCTGTCACTGCCGATGCTTTCAGAAGTAATACCGATGGCAATAATTTTTACATTGCTTTATTAGAAAAAGACTCAAAATCCCTATTATATGCAACCTTCTTTGGGGGCGACAATGGGTCGGAATTATCCGCTGGCGACCACGTGGACGGCGGCACTTGTCGATTTGATAAACAAGGTTTTATCTATCATTCCGCCTGTGCTTGTAACCGTAGAGGTGCTCCCTCAAGTTTCACCACTACGCCCAACGCATGGTCAAGGACTAATCCGTCGAGTAATTGCAATAATGCTGCCTTCAAATTTGATATTGACAACCTCAGAGTGAGTTTTGATGCACTTGATGGTGTTAAGAAATCAGCCAGTAGTTCATCTGATACGCTGGTGGGTTGTATGCCTTTCAAAGTAAAGTTTACTAAAGCAGGTATTTACACCGTAACGTTGAAAGGGACAAATTTACTCTCGTGCAAACGTGAAGAAACCGTCAGAAAAATCATCAAAGTTTTACCGACAAATTTTAAAGTTATCCCCGAAACAGTTGGTGCGTGCGAAGGTAAAACGGCTCAATTATTAGCCGAAGGCGGTGTCACTTACGCATGGTCGCCCGCTACGGGTTTAAATGCCACTAATATTCCAAATCCAATTGCAACTATCACTAAATCAAACTTTTATAATGTAGAAATCACCAATCAATTTGGTTGTAAAGAAACCAAAACCGTACAAGTAAAATTAGAAGAAGCTCCTGCTAAAGTAACCAATGATACAGCCGTATGCCGTAATAAAACCATCCAGTTGTTTGTGAGTGGAGGCACCAAATACACGTGGAAGGGAAATTTACCCCTAAGTGACTCCACAGCAGTTCGTCCGTCTGTAACAATAACTAAACCTGCTACTTTTACGGTGAATGTATTGGATGAAAAAACAGGCTGTAAAGCTCAAAGAACCGTAAATATTGGTATTGACGAAACCTTTAAACCAGATTTCTCGTATGTATTGTCAGAAGATTGTGGTAAACCCACTTTTGTTAAGTTGCAGAATAATACCAAAAATGCGACTCGATACGTTTGGCTAACTGGACAAGGAGATAGTCTGACCACTCAAAACCCTGAAATATTTTCATACAATGAAGCTGGGATATACACCATTACGCTAAAATCTTACAAAGGAGATTGTTTAATGATAGAATCTAAACAAGTGGAAGTGGAGAAACCAGCAACACCACCCAACGTTATTACACCCAACGGGGATGGCAAGAATGACTTTTTTGTAGTTGGCGTAAAATTGGAAAGTCTTGAAATTCAGAATAGATGGGGACAAGCCATGCTTAAAACTACTGATTACAAAAACGATTGGGGGAAAGATATTCCAGTAGGAACGTATTATTACTACCTCAAAACCGCCAAAGGAGCAGAATGTAAAGGGTGGATTGAGGTTTTATAATTTTTTAGTTTAAATTTGTACCATAAAACACAACAAGCTGATTATGAAAAAATTACTTTTTGGAATCATGTTCCTCGGAGCATCATTCATGGCAAAATCACAGAGCTTTCACGGAGAGCAAATTTCGGAGCAAGGAGCAATTCCTGCCACGGAATTAGAAACTAAAATGGCAACCAAAGAAGAGATGCCAGCCAAAGTTACTGGCGTGGTAGAATCTGTATGTAAAACGGCTGGCTGCTGGATGAAAGTAAAAACAACCGATGGAAAAACCATGCGAGTAACGTTTAAAGATTATGGTTTCTTCGTGCCGAAAGACATTGCTGGTAAAACAGTAGTTTTTGAAGGTGTAGCTAAAGTAAAAACTACATCCGTAGCCATGTTGAAGCATTACGCTGAAGATGGAGGTAAAAGTAAGGAAGAAATTGCAAAAATTACCGAACCTGAAAAAGCTATTGGCTTCGTGGCAACGGGCGTTATTGTAAAATAATTTCGATAATTAGTGAACATATCGCTAATTAAATCACTTCAACATCTCGAAAGTTTCAGAACTTTCGAGATTTTTTTTTATCTAACTCTACTGAATTTTGGAAAATTACTCTAACACCCATCTAAGAAGCAAATAATTGATTTTCAGAATCTTATCTTAAATTAAACATTAAGAAACTATTATCAAATTACTAAAAAATAATTCAATAATACCGTAAAATAAAATGCTGTTTGGGCTGATTTTTTCTAAAAAATATTAAGCCTACAAAAAACAAGTCAATAGAAATCATCACTTCTGGATGTCTTTTTATCTCCTGCCAAGCAAGGTGCATTTCTTCAGACCAATGAATATCGTCAAAAACAAAAACACTGTCTTCGGTAGCTTTTGCCAAACATATCTCAAAATATCTCATGGTTGGGTCGAAACGATGATTGGCATCAAAAAAAGCAAAATCAATATGATTTACTTCTTTTACCGTTTTCAATAAAGTTTCATCCAAATTCCCAACGATAAGCTCAATATTTTCGCAGCCTAAAGCCTCAAAATTTTCCTTTGCAATGGCTGCCGTAGCAGGACATCCTTCAAAGCTAAATATCTTTGCTTGTTCATAAGCCTTTGATTCGTAGATAGTTGTAATTCCTAACGACGTGCCTAAATCAAAAATAACGGTTGGTTTAAACCATTGAATAAGACGAAAAAGTAACCTTCCAAACTTAGGATTCTTCTCTGCACTTTTGGCTATTTGCTTGATTTGTCGCTGACTAGTTTTGTAAATTTTAGAACCCGCCCCAAAATCGGTAATCTCAATAACCTTTGTATCTTTCAGGAGCTGCTTACGAAGATTTTCAATTTCTTTGAAAATGGGTAAATTACTATGATTAGTAATTACTTTCGTATAAAGTTCAAAAACAAATGGAGAATGAAGACTGTGTTCGTTTTTGGAAGCCCATAAAAACGACAAGAAATATTTAAACATTAAGTGAAGGATATTTGTAGTACAGAAGTAATCAGTTCATCCTAAATGGAGCAATTAAACTAAAATCTGGGATAATGACATTAAAGCGTTTTCCATCAAAAATACGTTCCATCTGATAAGTTCCAGACATTTTACCAATGGATGTATTCAAATTACAACCCGAAGAATATTCATAACTTTGTCCTGGCTCAAGTATTGGCTGTTGCCCTACTACTCCCTCCCCTTCTACTTCTCGGATTTGTCCGTTGGCATCATAAATATACCAATGACGACGTAATAATTTCACCGTAAAATCACTTTCATTCTGTATTCTGATATGATACGAAAATACAAAATGAGCTTGAAAAGGATTAGAATATTCAGGCTGAAAATCAGTCTGAACACTTATTTTTACACCGTTTGTGATGGATGATACCATAAATCGAAGTGGTATTTTAACTGTGAAAATATTAATAACGAAATTTACATGATAACTTATACAAAGTCAATTTCTATGCTTAAAAATTAATTATTTTCATGCGTTTCTAACGGTTGAAGTTCTGGTAATGGAAAAATTTCTATCAAATGAAAAGTATTTTTTGAAAGAGCTAATTATCAAAATGATTCTAATCAGATACGTTCAAGATTTTAATAGTACCAGTACTTCCGTAAAAAATCAAGAGTCAATCACTAAATGATAATGACCCAAGTGACTAATTTTTCGTTTTTCTTGGTCATAAATTTATTAGGCAGTCGAAGTTAAAATATAACTATTAATATATTTAATTATACAAAACAAATAAAATTCTTAAAAATATCCAAGTAAAAACTCTTTCCTTTGAACTTTGTCAAGAAATAAAACCTCATCATTCCAAAGAAAAATAAAAATGACTGCCAACGAATTAGCACTTTTATTCCCAGCTGAAAATCAGATTCCAGCGGAATATAATTTAACCGACCCCATTGAACAAAGAGAATATTTAGTCAATGGTGAAATGAGACCTTGGACTGGTAAAACCCAAGATGTTTGGTCGCCAGTGTACATAAAAACTGACCAAGGTTTTGAGCAAAAACGTATTGGTTCTTACCCCATTACCGACCCTGCTGACGCAATGGAAGTTTTGGAATCAGCCGTAAAAGCGTTCAATAATGGACGTGGCGAATGGCCCTCAATGTCGGTATCTCAACGCATCGAAGCCGTTGAGAAATTTACCCAAAAAATGATTACCAAAAGAGATGAGGTAGTGAAATTATTAATGTGGGAAATTGGTAAATCATTGGGAGATTCGCAAAAAGAGTTTGACCGTACCGTTCAGTATATTTATGATACCATCGGGGCGTTGAAAGATATTGACCGTACTTCGTCCAGATTCATGATTGAAGAAGGAATCATCGGGCAGGTTCGTCGCTCGCCATTTGGTGTTGTATTGTGTATGGGACCTTTCAATTATCCGTTAAACGAAACGTTTACTACCTTAATCCCAGCCCTTATTATGGGGAATGTAGTTTGTTTTAAACCACCCAAACACGGTACTTTACTGCACTATCCTTTGTTGGAAGCCTTCCGTAGTTCGTTCCCAGCGGGTGTTATTAATACCGTTTACGGGCGTGGGAACTCGGTAATTCCACAAATGATGCAGTCGGGTAAAATAGATGTACTAACGTTGATTGGTTCTTCAAAAGTAGCCGACCAATTGAAAAAATTGCATCCGAAAGTAAACCGTTTACGAGCTATTTTAGGGCTTGATGCCAAAAATGCGGCTATCATTACGCAAAGTGCTGACTTGGCGTTGGCAGTCAAAGAATGTATGTTAGGGTCACTTTCATTCAACGGACAAAGATGTACAGCATTAAAAATGATGTGGGTGCATGAGTCGTTGGTTGAGAAGTTCAATGCCCGCATGGCAGAGGAAATTGGTAAACTCAAATTAGGAATGATGTGGGAAAAAGGTGTTAATATTACGCCCCTACCAGAGCCTAACAAACCCAATTATTTGAAAGAATTGATTGAGGATGCTCAAAAACACGGAGCTAAAGTTATCAATGAAAACGGCGGAACATCAGTTAATTCATTTGTGTATCCAGCCTTGCTTTACCCTGTGAATAAAGATATGAAAGTTTGGCACGAAGAACAATTCGGACCCGTAGTTCCAGTGGTATCCTTCAGCGATATTCAAGAGCCAATTGATTACTTGATTGAATCTTCTCACGGACAACAAGTCTCTATTTTTGGCAGAGATGTGTCAGATATTGCTGAATTGATGGATGTAGCGGTGAATCAAGTTTCGAGAGTAAATATCAATTCACAATGCCAACGTGGACCAGATACTTTCCCTTTCACGGGACGCAAAGACTCTGCCGAAGGTACTTTATCCGTAACGGCGGCATTACGTTCATTCTCAATTCGTACCGTAGTAGCTACCAAAGAAACGGCTGAAAACAAAGCAATTATTAATCAAATTGTTGAAAACCACGAATCAAACTTCCTGTCAACGAGATTTATTTTTTAATATTTCACGTTAGAGACGTTGCCTGCAACGTCTCTAACGTAAACGAAAATTTTGTCGGTAGGTTAAAAACACTCCCTCTGAATGTTCAAATTCGTGATTATTCAAATCAAAATACGGCTCAAATCTAACTGTTAGGAACAGGTTTTCGATAATTCGCCAATCTTTCATTAACCTAAAAATCAACAAATTACGTTCTTTTTCTACAACATTGCCATTTCTGAAAGTTCTACCCACAGATTGGTATAAATCCCCTCCCGTTTCCGATAAATAACCCGATGATTTCCAGTAACTTATCATCAAATTCAGCCATTTACTTTCGGCGGCGAGATTCAAGTAAATCGCCGAGCCATTTGGGAAATAAGGATGAAAATTAGCATTCTGCCGATACCCGACCCAATAATTTTGTAGTATAACTTTTTTAATTAATCCATTTGTAAACCACTGGGCTTCAATACCAATAGCAGTATTAATATTAGTAATTACCTGACCCGTATCTTTGGTAGTTTGTCCTCCACGATGTTGAAAAGTCATTTGCCAGGGAATTGCAAGGGAAAACTTGGGTCGATTAATGAGTTTTTTATTCCAAGAAAATCCCGCAAAAAACTCTTCTTTGAAATCTGAACCTTTGTAAATCATTCTTTGCCAGTCAATCCAACTATCAAAAAAAGTACTCGATTTTCTCCGAGTATATTGAATACCATTCTCCTGTCGGTTTAAAATCACCCGCTCAAAATTAAGCATTGGCTCAATGAGGCGATGATTGAGATGTCCTTCTAAATTACCAAAAATAAATTGGGATGAATCTTTCTGAATCTTCACCGAAAATATGGGTTGAATAGCCGTAAAAGCATTATTCCCGAAATCTTTCCAAGCATAGACACCTGCTTCAATGCGTACATGAGGGGCTGGTTGATAGATTAATTTAGGCGAAAATTGATTCCCAAAAAGAGTATAGCCGTCTGCAACTTTTAAGAAGTATTCGTTGTTTTTTAGAAAGGAGAAACTCTCAAATTGTACAGTAAATTGTTTTGATTTGGTAGAATCAATAAACTGAAAAGTTTCCAAAGAAGTATTGTTCAATTGTGCCTTTATTCCGAAAGACCACAACAAAAAGAACAGCAGGAATATTTGAAGTTTTAGCTTTAACATTTCATGGCAAAATACTGGTATTTGATGAAATTCTTGTAAATTCACCCTTAGAAAATTTAGAAAAATTAAAAAACATGGCAAAACAACAAGCAGAAGCAGTTAATCCTGCTAATGAAAAATTAAAAGCATTACAAACTACGCTTGAGAAATTAGACAAGGCTTACGGAAAAGGTACGGTAATGCGTTTGTCGGATAGTAAAGTTTTGGATGTTCCTGTGATTTCTACGGGTTCATTAGGACTTGACTTAGCTTTGGGTGTTGGTGGTGTTCCTCGTGGGCGGGTAGTTGAAATCTACGGACCAGAATCATCTGGTAAAACAACGCTTACGATGCACTGTATCGCCGAAGCTCAAAAGTCAGGTGGCTTGGCAGCTTTTATTGATGCAGAACACGCTTTTGATAAAGTATATGCCGAAAAATTAGGAATTGATACCAGCCAATTATTGATTTCACAGCCCGATAATGGTGAACAGGCTCTGGAAATTGCCGAACAATTAATCTCATCGGGAGCAATTGATATTTGTGTGATTGACTCAGTGGCGGCTCTTGTACCAAAAGCAGAATTAGAGGGCGACATGGGTGATTCAAAAATGGGTTTACAAGCTCGTTTGATGTCTCAGGCACTTCGTAAATTAACGGGGGTTATCAACAAAACAGGTTGTTGTTGTATTTTCATCAACCAGTTACGTGATAAAATTGGGGTGATGTTTGGTAGTCCAGAAACCACAACGGGTGGTAATGCTCTGAAATTCTACGCTTCGGTTCGTTTGGATATTCGTCGTATTGGTCAAATCAAAGATGCCGATAACGTAATCGGAAACCGTACACGAGTGAAGGTAGTAAAAAATAAAGTAGCTCCTCCGTTTAAAGTTGTAGAATTTGACATCATGTACGGTGAAGGTATTTCTAAAGCAGGTGAAGTATTAGATTTAGCTACCGAATTGGAAGTTGTTAAAAAATCTGGTTCTTGGTTCAGTTTTGATGGTAATCGCCTCGGACAAGGACGTGATGCTGTAAAAGATATGCTCAAGGATAACCATGAGTTATTGGAAATTTTGGAAGGAAAAATCAAGGAGAAAATCAAAGGAGATGAAAACGCCTTGGTGGATACCGAAGAACCAAATGTGGAAGACGAAGGAAGTCCAGAATAAGAATTATACTTTATTCACGGGAAAAGGAGAAAATCGAAAGGTTTTCTCCTTTTTTGTTATTATTTTCATTCGATAATTTTAAAATATTAGAAATCCTCATTCCGAAATCGATAATCCTCCATTAAAATATGTCGGCTCACAAAAAACGTCGTAAAGTAGAAATTTGTCATAACTGCCACACCATCCTCAAGCCCGAAGATAATTTTTGCTCGCACTGTGGGCAAGAAAACCACGATTTGAAAGTTCCTCTCGGGCATTTGGCTTTTGAAGTATTTGAAGGCTTTACCCACTTTGATACGAAGTTTTACAACACAATGAAAGCTATTTTTGGGAGTCCGGGAAAAATAACTAAAGACTTTTTGGAAGGCAGGCGTGGGCGTTATGTACCCCCTATTCGTCTGTACTTTTTAGTTTCTTTCATTTTCTTTTTGTTGTTGGATAAAGTAGTAGATATTGGACTTTCTAAAAGCAATAGTTTCTTTAATGGGGTTGCGGATGGATTGAAAGGTGACGTAAACACAAAAACTAAACAAATAGATGAAAAAGCTCTTACTAATCTGAAAAACGAAGTAAAAAAGGCTAAAGCCGAAGTTGAAGAGCTTAAAAACAAAAAAGACACAGCTGGGCTGACAATTGCTCAAAGCAATTTAGAAGCAGCAGAAGCATCACTCAAAGCGTATGGAAAATTCGAGAAAAAAGGTAAAGAAACGGTGAGTAGCTGGATTAACCGTGAGTCAATCTCTATCGACGAAATTCTGGATGAAATGAACGTACAAAACGACGATACACTCAGAAAACTGATAGAAAACCTACCCGAAGAAAAGCAACGCCAAAGAATGTTGGCTATCCAAAAGCAACTGATGGCAGATACCATTAATACCGAAGAGCTAACCGAAGTAAATCGTCAAATGCGTGAATATTTTACCGAAGCACCAGACAAGAAAAAACTGATTAGCTATTCCTTGAATCTTCATTCACTAAAAAACAATGCCTCTGTAAAAATAAACTATGATAAAGACACTACTATCACGGTTAAAGGGAGCAACGGAAAAATTGAGAATACCGCATTCTTGAGAAGAGTTTTGGCGATGTCTGATAATCAATTAGATAGTCTAAATGAAATCAGAGGAAACAATTTTATGGGAATCAAGATATTAAATCGAGGAGGATTAAAAAACGCTGCATATTTTCAATTGGCCTTCAATGAAGATGCAGAAAAAGGTATTTCTGAACTTTCACACTTAGCAGTCAGTACGTTCTCAGTAATGATGTTTATCTTGATGCCTATCGTGGCAGTTCTCTTGAAATTTATTTATAGCAAACGTACCCACAGTATTATTTCTTTCCCTTTTCGTTTATTTAGGTATATCTGGGACTGGATTATGTACTTAATCCGCTTTAGAAAAACCCGCCGTTATCGTCATGTACCTCACCTCATGGCAGGACATACCCGTTACTATTACGAGCACCTCATTTTCTCTATACACATTCACAGTGTACTATTTTTGATACTAATTATCTTTGTTGGTGGTGGCGTTGCTCTGGGTTATTGGAAACAAGCTATCACTTTTACGATGCTTGGCTTTTTTGTTTATTTCATTGTATCCCTAAAAACGGTTTACCGACAAGGAATTCTGAAAACAATTTTTAAATCACTGATTTTATTTTTCTTATACTTTATTACATTTATTACTGTCCTCGGTATCACTGGAGCTTTAAAATTTGCCATATCGTAACTCACTGACAATAAATGAGATGATGTATAAACACGGAAGTCGTACTTCAAAAAGTACGACTTCCTTATGAAATCTCAGCAACTGAATTTTAGACACTTAATTCATATCCAAACATAACTCTTATTTAGAACGAATGGCGATTACAGGGTCTAACTGTGCCGCTATCCATGCGGGTATAATTCCCGAAATTACTCCAATGATAGTAGCTGTAATCACTCCTTTCAGCATATTTCCGTAAGAAAGTGTCAATTTCAACGACCCAAAATCTATAAAAGACATTAGCCAAACCAATAATATTCCGAACAGTCCACCAATCAAACTTAAAAAAACAGCTTCAAATAAAAATTGGAATAAGATAAAATAGTTCTTAGCCCCCAAGGATTTCTGAATTCCAATAATATTAGTTCGTTCTTTTACCGACACAAACATAATATTGGCAATACCAAATCCACCCACCAACAATGAAAACAAAGCGATAATTCCCCCACCCGTATTTAAGCTGGCAAAAATAGAATCAAAGAATTTTACCGCTCCATCTAATCTGTTAATAGAGAAATTGTCTTCCTGCGAAGGCTTTAATCCTCTTCGGCTTCGCATCAAGCCCGTAATTTCACCTTCTAAGGTTTCTTGTCCATTATCCCAATCATAGGCTTTGATGGCAATGTCGGCGAACCACCCAAGCTGATTAAATCCTCTCCTTTCTTACGCATCACCGCAATTACTTTAAACTTTATGCCATTTATCTTAATGGTTTGGTCCACCGCATCGGCAATATTAGGAAAAAGAGCTTCCTTAATATCTGCTCCTAAAATCACGGTAAAAGCAGAGTTGTCGGTTTCATTAGTCAGAAAATACCGACCGTTTTCAATGGGTATATCAGCAATTTTATTATAGTCGTAACTTACCCCCAAAAGTCTTGATTCTATGCTGTTATTACCATTTTTGAGCGTGGTCATTCTACCATCCAAAATAGAAATAGCTTGAGCATTTTCCAAATTATCCGACAAATACTTAAACTCATTGTACTTCATCGTGGGGCGGTTCATATATTTCCACCAAGGGAAATTATTACTAAATTCCCAAGGCCACTTCCCTACATAAACAACGCCCTTCCCGAAAGAATCTATCTGCTCTTTGATACCCGAGTTCATCGAATCAACGAAAGTGTAAACCGCTACAATGGAAAAAATACCAATCGTAACACCCAATAATGACAAAGTGGTACGGAGAAGGTTACTACGAAGAGCCTGCCAAGCAAAACGGATACTTTCAAAAAGTTGTCTGAGAAATTTCATAATTACACGATTTTGGAAAGTTGAATTTATGAATCAAATCTTCTTTTCACAACAACGAAATGACTAACGGAGTTTATTAATGTGCTGAAAGGTAGAATAACGGTAAGATTGGAAATAAAGTTTTTAATCCGTAGCTAATTTGAACGGCAAAGTAATAATTTTACGGAGAAATTGTGAAAGTTGTATTTCGTCTTAAAACTCGAAATCAACAAATTTTCACAAGGCAAATACCACAAAAATATGTCTTCAAAAATTACCATCACTGATTTCAATATCCTACAAGAATCTTTTGCGGGCGAACTTTACTTTGATAACTCACCCGTACACAACGCCCAAAAAATTCTGTACGCTACTGATGCCTCGGTTTACCAAGAAAAACCTTTGGCGGTGGCTATTCCGAAAGATGTCCATGATTTGAAGGTACTGATAAAATTTGCCCGAGAATATCACATAACGCTCATTCCACGTTCGGCGGGAACTTCCTTGGCAGGGCAAGTGGTAGGTAAGGGAATCGTAGTGGATATTTCAAAGTATTTCACCCAAGTTTTAGAAATCAATGCCGAAGAACGTTGGGTAAGGGTGCAACCTGGCGTAATCCGAGACGACCTAAACGTTATTCTGAAGGAACACGGACTTATGTTTGGTCCAGAAACTTCCACTTCCAATCGTGCTATGATTGGGGGAATGATTGGCAATAATTCTTGTGGACTTCACTCAATTGTATGGGGCGATACACGCTCTAACTTGATTTCGGCAAATGTATTATTGAGCAATGGAACAGAAACAGTTTTTGCTGATATTTCAAAACAAGATTTTTTCCAAAAAGTAAATACAAAAAACTTGGAAGGGGATTTATACGGGCAGGTTTTTAAAATGCTGAATAACCCAGTTATTCAAGAGACTATCCAAAAACGTTACCCTAAAAAGAGCCTCCAACGCCGCAATACGGGCTATGCTTTAGATATGCTCAGTGATTGCGAGCTTTTCCAAGAAAATTCACAAAAACCATTTAATTTCTGCCATCTATTGGCAGGTTCAGAAGGAACGCTGGCATTTATTACCGAAGCTAAATTAAACCTTATTCCTCTACCACCCCAAGAAGTAGCTCTGGTTTGCATTCATAGTCATTCTATTCAAGATGCTTTACAAGCCAATTTAGTGGCTCTCAAACACCAGCCAATGGCTTCTGAACTGGTGGATAAATATATTTTAGATTTCACGAGAGGACATCATGTATATCACCAAAATCGTTTTTTTATTGAAGGAGACCCCGAAGCAATTTTGATGGTAGAATTCATGGCAGAAACTGAAACTGCCCTTGATTCTATTACCGAAAAACTGATAAATGACCTCCGCAAAGCAGGCATTGGTTACGCTTATCCAGTGGTAAAAGGGGAAAATACAAAACCTGCTTGGGATGTAAGAAAAGCAGGCTTAGGACTCATCCGCAACCTAAAAGGCGATACCCAACCTGTAAATTTGATTGAAGATTGTGCCGTTGCTCCCGAAGATTTACCCGCCTATATTGCTGATTTACAAGAACTTCTAAAAAAGCACCAAACAAATGCTTCGTACTACGCCCATGCAGGAGCAGGAGAGCTACACGTAGAACCGATGATAAACCTGAAAACGGTAGAAGGGAAAGCGTTGTTCAGAACTATTTTAGAGGAAACTACCGAACTGGTAAAAAAATACAATGGCTCTTTGAGCGGAGAACACGGCGACGGACGTTTGAGAGGTGAGTTTATTGAGCGTGTATTAGGTACAGAAGTGTATGATTTATTGAAAGAAATCAAGCAAATTTTTGACCCAAAACACATTTTCAACGACCGCAAAATTGTGAATACGCCCCCCATGAATGAGTTTTTGCGGTACGAGGCGGGCAAGAAGAATCCAGAAATTACTACTTATTTCGACTTCTCGAATCAAGAAGGTATTTTAAGGATGGCAGAAAAATGTTCGGGTTCGGGAGATTGCCGTAAAACCGAAGTAACGGGCGGAACGATGTGTCCGAGTTACATGGCTACCCGCATGGAAAAAGATACGACCCGTGCCAGAGCTAATATTTTACGTAATTTTCTAACCAATTCAGAAAAAGAAAATCGTTTTGACCACCAAGAAATCAAAGAAGTGATGGATTTATGTTTATCCTGCAAGGGTTGCAAATCAGAGTGTCCTTCTAAAGTAGATGTTGGTAAAATGAAAGTAGAATTTCTGCAACATTATTACGACCAGCATGGCGTTCCGTTCAGAACCAAAATGATTGGAAATTTCACTAAATCTCAAGCATTAGCTTCCATTTTACCGAGTGTTTATAATTTTTTTGTGACGAATAGTTTGACTGCTAATCTTACTAAAAAAATCTTAGGCTTTGCTCCTGAAAGGTCAATTCCAACATTAGGTAAAACCACCTTACGAAAATGGCAAGAAGAGCGGTTGAAAATCCAGCAAAAAAGAGAGAAAAATAGTATTCATTACTCAACTGCCAATCTCGGAAAACGGAGAAAAAAAGGAAAAGTTTATCTATTCTGTGATGAATTCACTAATTATAATGACGTAGAATTAGGGCAAAAAGCAGTGCTCTTGCTAACAGCTCTTGGCTATGAAGTCCACATTCCCAAGCATATCGAAAGTGGGCGAACTTACCTTTCAAAAGGCTTAGTGAAAGAAGCTCAACGGATTGCCATTCAAAACATTACCATGCTTTCGGAGGCGATTCAAGATAATTCGCCTATTTTGGGTATTGAACCGTCTGCCATTCTTACGCTCAGAGACGAGTATCTGGAATTAGCCCCTCCGCACCTCAAGGCTGATGCCGAAAGAGTAGCAGAAAATGCTTATTTGATTGATGAATTCTTGGCACAAGAAGCGGATAAGAAAATCATTACGAGAGATTTATTTACAAAGGAAAAACGATTGATAAAACTACACGGCCATTGTCACCAAAAAGCCTTGTCGTCTTTAATACCTACCAAAAAGATTTTGTCATTACCCGAAAATTATGAAGTTCAGTTAATTCCTTCGGGATGTTGTGGTATGGCAGGTTCATTTGGCTACGAAGCCGAACACTACGAAATATCCATGCAAGTGGGTGAATTGGTGCTTTTCCCTACCATCAGAAAACAAGCCGAAGAGGTGATTATTGCCGCTCCTGGTACCAGTTGCCGACATCAAATTAAAGACGGAACGGGCAGAACCGCCCTTCATCCAGTAGAAATTTTATGGAGTGCATTATTGGGAAATTAGGGATTGACTTTGAGCTGTAAGAAATATGCAGTAAGCTATATTTTTTTAAGGTGAAAATAACAGAGAATGTGCTTTTTAAGTCTGAAATTAATATACTAAGCGGATTTACGAAAAAGCGAACGTGTAAATTTCTAAAATTGGTAAATTAATTCAGTTTTTATAACATATCGCCTAAAATATAAAACCTACTGCATAAAGCATATAGCTTATTGCATAAAGCATAAAAAATGAACAAAAAATACGCAATTATCGTGGCAGGAGGTTCGGGAAGTCGTATGAAAAGCGATATTCCTAAGCAGTTTATTGAAATAGGAGGCTTACCAATTTTAATGCACACGCTCAAAAGATTTAAAGAAGCCGAACCCGAAATTGAATTAATTGTAGTTTTACCCGAATCTCAATTTGAGTATTGGAATCAACTTTGTGATAAATACCCAACCGTTCCGCATAGATTAGTGAGTGGAGGAAGCAGCCGCTTTCAATCGGGCTTGAATGGCTTAAAAACGATTGATAATGAAGGACTTGTGGCAATTCATGATGGTGTACGCCCTTTTGTTTCTCCTGCAATAATTCAGGAAAGTTTCAAAGTTGCTGCCGAGAAAGGAACGGCAGTAGTCAGTGTGCCATCTAAAGATTCAGTAAGAGTAAACGGACAAGCCATTGACCGTTCAACGGTTAGACTCATTCAAACACCACAAACTTTTCAGGTTTCGTTAATCAAAAAAGCCTTTGAAACTGAAGAATTAAGTACCTTCACCGACGACGCCAGCGTGGTAGAACACGCAGGTTTTACCATAAATCTCATTGAAGGAAGCTACGAAAACATCAAAATCACCACACCCGAAGATTTATTATGGGCAGAGGTTATTTTGGGAGAAAAGTGAACTTTACCGTTGCTTGTGTCTCCACAAACATCAAATTGGGAGTGGCTATGGAGATATAGACAATGACAACAGAAAAGTTAGTATCAATACATCCAATTTATATTGTCAGATTGGTAGGTATTTAGCAGCACAGAGTAAATAATTCTAAATCTTTTACATATTCACAGCAAAATATTGATGAAAAAACTATTATTACTCCTTTTGATTTGCTATCAATCTCTCGCTCAAAATCCATACATTTTGGTTTTGGGTATAGCCCAAGATGGAGGCTATCCACAAGCAGGATGTACGAAGGAGTGTTGTAAGGCTGTATATGAAAAAAAACTATTACGTCAAGCCGTTTCCTGTATCGCTTTGATTGACCCTATTAGTAATGAAAAGTGGATTTTTGATGCTACTCCTGATTTTGGAGAGCAATTAGCTGTTTTAAATGCCCACAATACTATAATTGGGAAAAACCCAACACTACTTGATGGGATATTCCTGACTCATGCACACATTGGGCACTATACAGGTCTGATGCATTTAGGGCGAGAAGTAATAGGTGCTAAAAGCATTAAAGTATTTGCAATGCCTAAAATGAAAACGTTTTTAGAAACCAATGGTCCTTGGAGTCAGTTAGTAAATTTACAAAATATTGCTATTCAGCCCATCAATGAAGATACTGAAATTTATTTGAATGAGAGATTGAAAATAGTTCCATTTAGGGTACCACATCGGGATGAGTTCTCGGAAACAGTAGGATTTCAAATTATTTCAAAAAATAAAAAAATGATTTTTATTCCTGATATCGACAAATGGCAAAGGTGGAAGCAAGACCTCAAAACAGTAATTGAAAACAATGATATTTTATTATTAGATGGCACATTTTATAAAGATGGAGAAATAAACCGTCCTATGAGCGAAGTTCCACACCCTTTTGTAGTAGAAACAATGGATTTATTGAAAAATATACCCATAAAATCAAAAAATAAGGTGCATTTTATTCACATCAATCATACCAATCCAATCTTAAACTCAATATCAAAAGAGTATCAAGAGGTTATATTGAATGGATTTGGCGTTTGTCAAATTGGACAGGTTTTTAACTTTTGAAATTTCTTGCCATTGTCCAATATATCACCTATTGAGACACAGACAATAGCAGATAGTCCTAAAAAACACTGCACACACATATCCTAAATATTTTCTTTTAAGTAGGTGTACAAAATTAATCTGGGAAAACGCTGTGTAATTAATAATTGATATTTAATATTTTAGTGTGATAGAACACTGAGAAACTACTATCGTATTATTCAATCACAATAACAAAATCCATGAAACAAAGACTCTCAATTCAAGCATACACAGATGGAATTCTTTCGGGTAATCGAATGGTTCTGAGTAGGGCTATCACACTGATTGAGAGCAATTTAGCCGAAGATAAAATACTATCACAAGAACTTTTAGAAAGTATTTTACCCTATTCAGGCAAATCAATTCGATTAGGCATTACGGGCGTTCCTGGCGTTGGTAAAAGTACGTTTATTGAATCTTTTGGCAAATATTTAACTTCGCAACAGAAGAAAATTGCCGTCTTGGCTATCGACCCCAGTTCACAAATGACAAAAGGAAGTATTCTTGGTGATAAAACTCGGATGGAAGAACTGTCTCGTGAGCCATTAGCGTATATTCGTCCTTCACCGACTGGTAATTCTCTCGGAGGCGTTTCCCACAAAACCAGAGAAAGCATTTTACTCTGCGAAGCCGCTGGTTTTGAGACCATTATAATTGAAACAGTGGGCGTTGGTCAGTCTGAAACCTACGTACATGGCATGGTTGATTTTTTCCTCTTGCTAATGTTGGCAGGAGCAGGTGATGAACTACAAGGCATTAAAAAAGGAATCATGGAAATGGCAGATTTAATTGCCATCAACAAGGCTGATTCGGGCAATGAAACACAAGCCAATTTAGCTAAAATTGAATACGAAAACGCTTTACATCTTTTCCCATCTAATGGTTCGGGCTGGTACCCCAAAGTGGTAACGTGTTCTGCCACAGAAAAACGTGGAATCGCTGAAATTTGGGAATTGGTCGAAAAGCATCGGGAAATATTGACTAAGAGTGGTAAATTTGCAGAAAATCGGCAACAACAAAATCTAACGTGGATGCACGATTTCATAAAACAGAACTTAGAAGAGAATTTTTACCGTAACCACAACGTTTCAACTAAAACGAAAGAAGTACAAAAAGCCGTAAGTGAAGGCAAAAAGCCCCCCATTAAAGCTGCATTGGAGCTTTTAGACATCTTTTACAAATCATCGTAATGAATAATATTTGGCATAGCCTATCCGTAATTTTCCTAAAAAATCGTCCTTCATTTTTAGCTGGCGTAGCTGTTTTAGCCGTTTTTATGGCTTATATGGCAACCAAAATACAGGTTTCAAGCGAATTACCCAAAATCCTTCCTCAATCAGACAGTCGTTTCCAACTTTACGAATCATTTAAAAAACGATTCGGAGAAGATGGTTCCGTAATGGTTTTGGGGGTTGAAACCAAAAAAATGTTTCAACTTCCATTTTTTCAACAATGGCAAGATTTAGCAAAAGAAATCAAAACCGTTGAGGGCATTAAAGATGTAGTTTATGCCGGAAATATCCCTCGTGTCATTAAAAATGAATCGGCTAAAAAGTTGGAAACCAAGCCTCTGATTAACAACAGAGCCATTAATCAGATGGAAGTAGATAGCGTAAAAAGTCAGTTATCAAAACTGCCATTTTACAAAGGATTTATCATTGATGAATCGGAAAAGGTACACCTGATGATGATAACTTTCGACCAAAAAGCTATCAATGACCAAGCAAGGGTAAGAGCCGTCAAAAAGATAAAGGAGATAAGTAGTCGCTTTGAAGAAAACCAAAAAGTTGATTTACACTTATCGGGTATGCCGTTTATCAGAACCGAAATGACTGCCCAAATCACTACCGAATTAGGCACATTCATTGTGCTTGCTTTGTTGGTAACTATGCTCATTCTGTTTGTATTTTTCCGAAACCTCAAAGTCATGTTCTTTGCTTTGATTGTGGTATTAATCGGAATTGTTTCATCACTGGGCATCATCGCACTGTTTCAATATAAAATTACCATCATTTCGGGTATGATTCCTTCGCTGGTAGTAGTGATTGGCGTACCCAACACCATTTTTATTTTCAACAAATATTATGAAGAGTACGCTTTGCACAAAAATCAGATGTTGGCGTTACAAACCACTATTGAAAAAATTGGACAAACACTCTTTTTGGCAAATGTTACTACATCCATTGGTTTTGGCGTTTTTGCTTTTACAGGTAGCACCTTCTTATCCGAATTTGGTATTGTGGCAGCTATTAATATCATGCTCACGTTCATCGTTTCATTGATATTTATACCATTGGTATTCAGCTACTTAGCACCACCAACTGAAAAACAAACCAATCGTTTAGAAGTAGGTAGTGTAACTAATATTTTAGTAAAAATTGATACGCTTGTAAATCATAACCGCTCGGTGATTTACGGAGTTATAACGGGCATTGTGGTTTTGTGTATTTACGGAATGAGTCAAATCAAATCCATTGGTTACATTGTGGACGACCTTGCCGATGACAACCCAATCTTAACCGATTTGAAGTTTGTAGAAAAGAATTTTAAAGGAATTATGCCTTTTGAGGTGGCAATTGATAGCTACGAAGCGGGAAGAGTGATGTCTCCAGAATTGCTCACTAAAATTAAACGAATGGAGAAGGAGTTTGCTAAATATCCTGAATTTACCAAACCTATTTCTTTGGTAACGGCAGCCAAATTCATTTATCAAGCCTACCGTGGTGGCGACCCCAAATATTTTGTTTTACCTGGTATAGATGAACTCGTTAAGTTAAAAGATTACAATTCAAGCACCGAAGGAAAGCAAGGTTTTACCAAAGGCTTTATTGATTCTACAAAACGTTTTACCCGTGTAAGTTACCAAATTGCAGATTGCGGAACGGTGCGTATCAATCAGATTGTTAGAGAGTTACAACCTAAAATAGATTCTATTTTCAACTACAATTCAGACGCAAACGAATTCTATAAAAAGGGCGATAAACGTGGCTATGATGCCGAAATAACGGGTAATAGTGTCATTTACGCTTGGCAAAATGATTATTTACAAGCCAATCTTATCGAAAGTACCATCCAAGCTATCATTTTGATTTGTATCATTATGGCACTGCTTTTTCGCTCTTGGAAAATGGTGATTATCTCAACCCTTCCCAGTCTGATTCCTCTGTTAATCACAGCAGGATTGATGGGATTTTTTAATATTCATCTTAAATATTCAACCATCCTCATTTTTTCAATTGCCTTCGGTATCTCTTCTGATGGTACTATTTATTTTTTAACTCGTTATAAAGATGAGCTACTCAATAAAAAACGTACCGTGAAAGAAGCCATCAAAGAAACAATCCTCAATACGGGTATCTCCATGTTTTACACGGCTATCATCTTGTTCACGGGATTTTTCATCTTTACCGCTTCTACTTTTAAAGGTACTCAATCGTTGGGTATTTTAGTTTCCATTACCTTATTAATGGCTATGATTTGTAATTTGGTTTTACTTCCTGCTTTTTTAATGACCTTAAATAAGCGAGAAAGTAAAGAATTACTATCGTAGTAAAATAAAAAATACTTTACTTGAAACTTTTTGTCTTAAATAATGTTTTAACATTAAATGTATATACATTAATTATTTAAAACTTATTTCATCATGGCAAATACGACATGGGCAATTGATGCCTCACACTCAGAAATTCAATTCAAAGTAAAACACTTAGTAATTACTACGGTAACGGGAAGTTTCAACGAATTTAGTGGTTCTGTAACCGCCGAAGAAGGTTTTGAAAATGCCAACATTTCATTTGAAGCTAATGTAGCGTCTATCAATACCAACAGTGAGCAAAGAGATGGACACTTGAAAAGTGCGGATTTCTTCGATGCAGAGCAGTTCCCAACGCTTTCTTTTACATCAACTACTTTTAGTAAAAATGCCGATGACGAATTTTCTTTAACGGGAGATTTAACCATCAAAGGCACAACTTTACCTGTATCTTTATCCGTAAAATACGGAGGAACAGCTACTGACCCATGGGGAAATGTGAAAGCGGGCTTTGAATTAACAGGTAAAATTAATCGTAAAGATTTTGGATTAACTTGGAATGCCATTACCGAAACAGGTGGTGCTTTGGTGAGTGAAGAAGTAAAATTAGTGGCTAACGTTCAGTTAGTGAAACAAGGATAAGCAACCGAGTGTAACCTACAATACATTTCATCAATAAAGTCAGATAGCTACAATTAGTTGCAAAAACTATGAGTAGCTATCTTTTTTTTGTAATTTCATCAAATTTAAACTTTATCAATATGATTCCTATTCAAGAACTTTTACTATTCATTTTGGCGGCGTTGATTTTGGTGATTACACCTGGACCAAACATGATTTATCTAATTTCACGTTCTATCACGCAAGGTCGTGAAGCTGGTCTTATTTCCTTAGCGGGTATTATTTCGGGCTTTTTGTTTCATGTTACAATGGTATCGGTCGGATTAACTGCCGTATTATTTACCATCCCTTACGCATACGGTGTTTTGAAGGCTCTGGGTGTACTTTATTTATTGTATTTGGCATTCCAAGCAGTGAACCCCAAAAACCAAGGCATTTTTGAAGCCCGAAAAGATTTGAAAGAAGATAAACCCGTAAAATTATTTAGCATGGGCTTTTTTACCAGTGTTCTAAATCCTAAGATTGCGGTTTTCTATTTATCTTTTTTTCCACAATTTATCAAACCTGAGTTCGGCTCTGTATTTACGCAAAGTTTACAGTTAGGACTTACTCAAATGTGTGTAAGTTTTACCGTAAATTTTTTGATTGTCATTTCTGCCGCCAAAATGTCTTTGTGGTTCAGTGAGAATCCTTATTGGATAAAAGTTCAGAAATGGTTTATGGCAAGCGTCCTGACTGGACTCGCCGTGAGAATGGCGATGGATAAGGCAAAATAATTAAATTCGATGTTCGATTATGGATGTTCGATTATCGATGCTCGATGTTTGGAAATTAATTCTTGATGTTCGATGCACGATGATTGATGTTCGATTATCGATGCTCGATGTTTGGCAGTTAATACTTGATGTTTGATTCCAGATTATCGATGCTCGATGTTTGGTTATTGATATTCGATTGTCAATGCCTGATTATAGGTGTTCATTCAATACACTAACATCGATAATCGAACATCAAACATCGAAATTACCCTCCCACTTTCACAGCTTTGTAATTTTGGGCTTGCAACCAAGTAAGTACTTTCTCTCGCACATCCCCTTGAATTATGATTTCCCCGTCTTTCACAGACCCGCCACAACCACAAAGATTTTTCAACTTTTTGGCTAAAGTTTCTAAATCCTCCTCAGTGCCGATAAAACCCGTTATCAACGTAACTTGCTTTCCAGCTCGTGCCTTCTTATCTAACTGTACTTTAAGTTTTTGTTGATTGGGCGGTAACGTTTCTACGGCATCAGATTCATCGAATGAGAAATCAAAATCGGGATTGGTTGAATAAACCACTCCAACAGGGATTTTTTTATTTTTAGACATGACCAATTACTTTTAAAGATTTTTTCTGAATAGTAACGCATAACTCACTGCTATTCAAGGATAAAGGTTCACCATCGTAATGAATTAAAAAGTTTTTATCTCCACTCACTAAAAATTGCTCTGCGGTTTGAGTTTCAGTATATCTCGAATTTGGCAATGTTCCTCTGAATAGTCGTACACCGATAATCGGAGCAGCACCAAACGGAAAAGGTTTCAGTAATACCATTTCAATCAATCCGTCATCAATCTTAGATTTCGGTGAAATCAAAGCATTATTACCATACTGAGTGGCATTGGCAAAGGTGATAGCAAAAACAGTTTTATCGGTCTGATTATCAAAACGATAAGTTTCTGGTTTATAAGTTCTGAAAGATTTGAGTGCCATTCGGGCATAGGTTTTTAAGCCCCTTGAACTTTGCTTGGCAAACTCATGTGCCACCTCCGCATCAAACCCAACTCCTGCCGTACAGAAGAACGGAATATCATTTAAAAAACAAACATCCATCAAAGCGATAGGTTCTTGAAGAGCAAATTGAATAGATTTTTCAATTCTCAAAGGAATTTTCAAGTGACGAGCCAAGCCATTGCCCGAACCAATCGGAACAATTCCTAAAGCTGTATTGGTATTGATGAGTCCCTTACCTACTTCATTCACTGTGCCGTCGCCACCAACAGCAATTACCTTTTCCACTCCTTTCTGAACTGCTTCTGCGGCAATTTTCGTAGCATGACCACTATATTCTGTAAAAATCAACTGACTATCAGGTAATTTTGAAACAATCTGCTTAATTTTATTTTTCTGTGCGGGTGTGGTAGTTCCCGAAGCAGGATTCATGACAAACCAATTCATTAGCTAAAGAAAATAAATAGCAAAGCCAATACGATAATAAACGATAAATACATTAAACCATCTACCAAATAATAATCTTTGTACTTGTCAAAGAAATCGTTCCATTTCATATTGCTCACATTTTAATATTTAATTCAAAATTACGTAAAAATAACCCATGAAAAAATTACTACTCGTATTCCTTGTTGCTCTTAGTTTTGCAGCAAATGCCCAAACTGCAAAAGATAAAGAAGAAATTCTACAAATCTTAGACCGCCAAACCAAAGCATGGAATGCTGGTGATGCTACAAATTTTATGAAAGGCTATTGGGAATCAGACTCTTTGATGTACATCGGAAAGTCGGGAGTAACTTATGGTTACGCAAAAACATTAGCCAATTATCAAAAAAACTACCCAGACAAAGCTACAATGGGAACGTTGGCTTTTACCATTATTAAAGTTAATTTCATTTCTCCTGATGCGTGTTTTGTGGTGGGTAAATGGCACTTAAATCGTCCAGAAAAAGGCGATATTGGTGGGCATTACACTTTGCTCTGGAAGAAAATCAACAATCAATGGGTTATCGTTGCAGACCATTCTTCTTGATGATTGAGCATTTATCAAATTCGCTATTCAACAGTTAACAAAATCACAATTAAATATCACATGATTCCAGTCAATACGGTTTATCGGCACAAATTTTCTTTCACACAAAACGATGTTATTTTGTTTGCCCAAGTTTCGGGAGATAACAATCCTTTACACCTTGACGCTGAATTTGCAGCTACAACTCCTTTCAAGAAACCAATTATTCACGGAGCCTTAGCTTCCAGTGTTTTTTCAAAGATTATGGGTACTGAATTTCCTGGATTTGGTAGTGTTTACATGAAACAAGTATCGGAATATAAACGTCCGATGTTTGTGGATACTGAATACGAAGCCGTATTTACAGTAACTTCCATCAACGAGGCCAAACACACCGCAGAAATTTCAACCGAGATATTCGATGTGCAAACAGGTAAAAAAACAACGGATGGCATGGCATTAATTATGAACAAAGATGAGTTTTGAAATCAACGATTCTAATCTCAAACAAAAAAGGCTCAGAAAACATTTCTGAGCCTTTTTTTCAAATATGACAAGAAATATAGTCTATTTCTCAGCACTATTTTTAATATCTTGCACTTGTGTGCGGATTTCTTGAGCTAAGGTCTTCAATTGTTGCATACCGCCTCTTACACGAGTACCGGCTGCTTGATTTCCTTTGTCATAAAATTTTTCGAAGTCTCCTTCTAAAGACATAATTAAGTCTCTAACTTCTGCAAATCTGTTCATAATAGAAACTGGATTTAGGTTGAATAAATGGTTGAAAAAGCCTTTAATAACGTTAAAACGTATATTTGTTCTCGAAATATAGCTAATTTATTACACCTTGCAAATCCAAATAATAAAAAAAGAACAAAAAAGTTAAATATTTTATGAATTTTAGACTAATTCTGCCTGTTTCGCCAAAAATTCTTCGGCTATCTTACGATATGTCCCATCACCCAAACGTTGTTGTACAGTTTTGAAACAATCCATCGTATACTCTACATCTTCTAAAGTATGCGAAGCCGTCGGAATGATTCTCAACATAATTTGTCCTTTGGGTACTACTGGATAAGTTACTATCGAACAGAACACACCCATGTTTTCACGCATATCACGTACCAGAGCCGTTACGTGAGAAAGTTCGTAGTCACCATGCAAGAAAACTGGCGTTACGGGTGAAGTAGTTTCACCAATATCAAAACCTCTTTCTTTTAAGCCTTTCTGTAAAGCACGAACATTTTGCCACAGTTTTTCACGTAACTCAGGGTGTTTTTTAATGAGTTCTAAACGCTTCATTCCACCTACTACAAATGGCATTGGCAAAGCCTTAGCATAAATTTGCGAACGCATATTGTATTTCAAGAACATGATGATGTCTTTATCCGCCGCAACGAATGCCCCAATGGAAGCCATCGATTTAGCGAAAGTAGAGAAATACAAGTCAATGCCATCCATACAATTTAGTTCTTCGTGTACGCCACGCCCGTTTGCTCCCATTGTACCAAATCCGTGTGCGTCATCTACCAAGATACGGAAATTGAAGTCCTCTTTCATCTTCACAATCTCATCCAAAGACCCTACCTTACCTGACATCCCGAAAACGCCCTCGGTAATTACCAAAATTCCTCCACCCGTTTCAGCCACTTTTTTAGTGGCACGTTCCAAATTTTTACGCAACGAATTCATATCGTTGTGATTAAATTTGTAGTAATCCCCCATTTTGGCTTTGTGTAAACGAATACCATCAATCAAACAAGCATGGGCTTCTGCATCATAAACAATGATATCGTTTCTATCGCAGATACATTCTACCACCGACATCACTCCTTGATAACCGAAGTTTAATAAAAAAGCATCTTCTTTACCCACAAACTCTGCTAATTGAGCTTCAAATTCTTCGTGAAGGTCAGAATTACCCGACATCATCCTTGCACCCATTGGATAAGCCAAACCATAGTCAGCCGCCGCTTGGGCATCGGCTTCACGCACCTCTGGATGGTTTCCTAAACCCAAATAGTTGTTTAATGACCAATTGAGCATCTCTTTCCCATTGAAAGTCATCCGAGGGCCCAACTCTCCCGTTAGTTTTGGGAAGGTAAAATAGTGATGAGAATAATGAGCATGGGCTCCGATAGGTCCAAGACCCTTGCTTACTTTATCAAAAATATCCACTGTATTGTATAATTTAATGATTATTAAGTTTAAAATTAGACTTTTATTCTGGGTAAAAGTCTCACTAATTACAAAAGGTATTTCTTAGTAATTTTATATATTTCAGGAAAATTTCAAATGATTAACTTAAAATAATCACAAAGTTAAATTATTATTTCATATCTACAAAATGTGAAGTGGACTTGTACAAAATCAAGTTGAGAAATTATTTTATAACTCCCTAAATTGTAATTTTTCAAGAACTTTTGAATCTCATTTCTGATTGTGATTTAGGTTTGCTATATTGTTTTAACAAATTCCGAATTGGTATCGCCAAGTGTTTTGGTAATATTCAAAAAATACAAACTAAAATGACCAATTCTTACCAACAAAGCGAAATACACAACGAAGTAGAAATCATTGATTTCTTGGTGGATAACGATGCTATGATAAAAGATTTTTCTCGTAGTCAATTAACGTGGTTTTTCGTGGATAGAAGTTTTCACATCATCCTCTTCTTAGCAGAAAGTGAAAAGCCCAAATTTGAACGGTACATTGTGGAGCAGTTTGCTGATAATATGAATGATATGATAAGCCTTTGGAATAAGTTTGACCAACGAATTCAAGCGGGCATTGAAGTGAGAACCATGAAATTAGCCAAAAATAAAGTTCATGATTTAATCACCATGTCGGAAACGTTCAGGGCTTTGTTTGGGAAAAGAGATTTTGAGGAGGAATAAGATGAATGCAAAAAATAAACAAAATTTTAATCGCTAATCGTGGAGAAATCGCTTTGCGAGTAATGCGTACTGCCCGTGAAATGGGTATTAAAACGGTGGCTATTTTCTCGGAAGCCGACCGCAATTCTCCTCATGTACGTTTTGCCGACGAAGCCGTCTGTGTGGGTCCTCCACCCTCTAATCAATCTTACCTTTTGGGGGATAAAATTATCCAAATTTGTAAGGATTTACAGGTAGATGCTATTCACCCTGGTTATGGTTTTTTATCTGAAAATGCCGATTTTTCACGGAAAGTATCCGAAGCAGGTATTTTATTTATTGGTCCTTCGCCTGAAAGTATAGAATTGATGGGCGATAAACTGACTTCAAAACATACCGTTGCCAAATATAATATTCCGATGGTACCCGGTACACCAGATGCCGTTACGGACAGAGCAATTGCCAAGCAAAAATCAAAAGAGATTGGTTATCCCGTTTTGATAAAAGCCTCCGCAGGCGGAGGTGGAAAAGGAATGCGAGTGGTTGAAAACGAAGCTGAATTTGACGAGCAAATGGACAGAGCCGTTTCTGAAGCCATCACTTCGTTTGGAAACGGGGCAGTCTTTATCGAAAAGTACATCACCGCTCCTAAACACATTGAAATTCAAGTACTTGGTGACAAGCACGGAAATGTAATTCACCTTTTTGAGCGTGAATGTTCGGTACAACGTAGGCATCAGAAAGTGGTGGAAGAAGCTCCTTCGGCTGTACTAACGCCCGAAATCAGGGAAGCAATGGGACAGTGTGCCGTTATGGTAGCAAAGGCTTGTAATTATTACGGAGCGGGTACAGTTGAGTTTATTGTGGATGAAAATCTTAACTTTTACTTCTTAGAAATGAACACTCGCTTGCAAGTGGAACATCCTGTTACTGAGCAGATTACAGGTGTAGATTTAGTAAAAGAAATGATTTGGATAGCCGAAGGTAAACCACTCACGATTAAGCAAGAAGATTTAAAAATCAACGGACATTCCATTGAGATTAGGGTTTGTGCCGAAGACCCCAAAAATAATTTCTTACCCGATGTAGGTACACTTCATACCTACGTGCGTCCACAGGGAAATGGAGTACGAGTAGATGATGGCTTTGAGCAAGGCATGGATATTCCTATTTATTATGACCCCATGATTGCGAAATTGATTACTTACGGTAAAGACCGAAA
>JALONS010000342.1 GCA_025454855.1 Arcicella sp. | reverse complement strand
TTTTTTTTCGAGCTCTCTTTTTACTAATATGTTTTATTTTATTTTTCAATGCTACAAGACAATTAAAATTATTTGTGATTATTGAATTAACGAAATTTATCAAAAAAGTTTTCCAAAAACAAATAAACCTCAAATTTTCCCCTCTATCCAAGCCAAAGCCACCGCTTCCCCTTCCTCAATTGCCATTTCTACGGCTCGTTTGGCGATTGATAGTAACTGCTCACTTTTTGATTTTAACTTTTGTGAATTTAAAACCATTTCGGTTGCTTCGCTTGCTATATTTTCAGAAACTTGCGGAATGATTAGATTTTCTACATTTTCTTTACTTATCGAAATAATTCCAGTCGAACCAATCACATATTTATATATCAATTCTTGTCCAACTTTCGATGTTAAAAAAAGCAACGTCGGAATTTCAATATTTTTATTCTGAAATTCTTTTTTTGCTCTAAAAATTCTTAATGTCCCATCTGTTGTACAATTTTCAATATCATTTTCAATAAAACTTATTCTACCAAGTGAACCTACTCCCATTGACGCAAATATTAAATCATTTTTTTGAATCAATATTCTTTTTTCATTTGTATGGTCTGTTAAGTTATATATGTCAATCGTTGGGATTCTAATATTTTTAGTCTTAATAACTTTTGTGCCTGTTTCTGTATAATTAGATGGTGAAGCATTGCTTAAAAGATTAAATACTTCGGAAATAGTGTAATAACCCTTATTTTTAATAATTTCTTCAATTATCTCATACTTACTCTGATAATACTCCGCATCCAAACGCCCCGTTGTTCCAAAGGATTCTTTGAAGGATTTGATGTTCGTTTTTTGCTTTTCGGCAGCGTTGAGTTTAAATATATTTTGTAAGTTTTCTTGGTTCTTTTCATGAATAGATAGCTTTTTTTCAGCGAGTGCTATTTTTTTCTCATTAACTTCTAACACTTTTTGTTTGGCTTCAATATATGCCTTTACTATCTTTCTACCTTGTTCGGTTTCACTCCACTGCTCAAATACCCACGGTTTATTTTCTAATAAATCGTCTAAATATTTCATGATGTATTCAAACTCCGTTACTTTATCTACTCCGAAGTTTTCTAATTCCTCAATTAGTTCTTCGGGCGTGTATAATTTTTCTACGGGTTTTTCAAAGGTAATTGTCATTAAGCCAATTTCATGTAATAAAATGGCTTCGGCTTGGGCGTAAGTTTGTTGTGATTGTTTAAGTGAACCTTTTGCTTCTTCAATTAATAATTCTATTTTTTTTTGAAACTGTAAGGACGGAATAAAAATTGGAATAGTTTTTATGTATTCTAAACTTACAAGAGGTTGAGCATTACCTGTTGCCATTCTAACAAATAGGGTTTTTCCGTATTTTGATAAGAAATAAGCCAATAGATAATGATTATTAATATTATCACTTTTACTTCTCATAAGAGCAACATTCCTAACAATATTTGCTTCTCCCACATCATTTGGAACAATTGAAGCAAAACCAATGTTCGCTCCAACACAACTAATTAAAATATCATTTTTTTCAAGTTTAGATTTTTGTAACCTTTTTTGATGATCTTCCGTGATAAATTCAACATTATTATCGTCTAAAATCCCAGAAAGTACATTTCTTGCACCGTAATACTTCGCAAAACCAATTGCTGATGTTTTTGCATTTCCATGTTCTCCATCGGTTAAAAATAAAATTTCATCAAGAAATTTAAAATTTTTACTGATGATTCTATTGAAGAGAATATTATTCTTTTTAGTGAAAAACTCAGACTCAAATCGACTGTAATATTTCTTCTCCTTTATTATTTCAGAATACGATACTATACTTATTTCCAGCCCTTCCAACAAAGTTTTATATTTTGCTTCATTGAAAGGGCTTTTTAGAAAAAACTGAGTTGCTCTTTTTTACCAAATTCTATGAAAGCCTCCGCAATGCCATCTTGGGTGAGTCCTTCGTGGTTGAAGAGGTCGTGCTTTACAATCAAATGCCCGTGTATGTCCACCAAAGGTTTTTTTATTTCTGGGTGTCCCTCCTCAATTATTTCACTTCTATCAATCGTAACCTCCTCGCCTGTGTCTTCATCCGTAAAAGTTTCTTGCCAAGTTCTATAAATGGGGGCTTTGGCGGGTATGGTTTCTATTTCATAAATTTTATCACCGCTATTATCTTTACTGGGTTCTTGCATGGTGGCAAAGAAAATCGGGTAATCGTCCAGTCTGGGGTTTATGCCTTTATCGTCCGTCCATTTTTGTACCAAAAGCACAGAGGTTTTTGTGCCTGTATGTGGTTTAAAGACGTTTCCGTGCAAACCCACCACGCCCAAAATACGGCAACGGTCAGCAATAAATTCACGAATTTGTTTATCAGAACTGTTATTAAAACGTCCCTGTGGCAATACCACCGCCATTCTACCGCCAGGTTTCAAAAAATCAAGGTTGCGTTCGATAAACAAAATATCACGCCCCACAGCGGTTTGATATTTGCCATCGGGTTTTCTGCCTAAATCATATTTTGCCAACATTCGGCTTTCTTTAATATCCCCCGCAAATGGTGGATTCGCCATCAGAATATCAAACTGAAAATCACGGTTATTATTTTTATCTGCTCTTAGTTTTTTGAGTTTCTTCCAACCTTCATTGTAGGTATCAATCCAGTCTCTATCACCCGCCTGTTTGCCATCTTCCGAACCTGTTTTTTCGTCCCAACGTTCATAATCAAGCGTATTGAGGTGCATGACATTGGTTTGTCCGTCCCCCGCAATCAGGTTGAGGGTACGGGCTACACGCACGGCTTTTTCATCAAAATCTATCGCAAAAACCTTGTTTACCACGTAATCAGTGCATTCTTGGGGTTTTTCTTCGAGGGTAAACAAATGACTTTTGTCCAAGCCTTTTCGTTCTAAAATCTGTTCCCAAACATGGAAAATCGTATGCACAGGAAAACCACAACTCCCTGCGGCGGTATCAATAATGGTTTCGTCTTCCTTGGGGTTCAACATCTTTACGCACATATCAATCACGTAGCGAGGGGTGAAATACTGCCCTTTTTCACCCTTAGAACTCTTATTGATAAGGTATTCAAAGGCTTCGTCCACTACGTCCAGATTGGAGTTAAAGAGTTTCACGTCCTGTAAACTCGACACACAAACCGAAAGGTGTGAAGGCGTAAGCATAATTTTGGAATCCGCCGTAAAAACGCCTTCCCATTTTTGCTTGGCTTTTTCAAAAATATGTTGAATTTTGTTTTTTAATTCTGTTTCAGTATCTCCATAATTTCTGAATTCGAGATGGCGGCTTTTGTTCCGTCCACTCTGCATTTCATCAAAAAGTTTGGTATAAATCAGTTTGAAAAGCTCCTCAAAAACGTCCACACCCGCATTTGCCAATACTTCGTCTTCCATTTCCAGAATCAAATCTTTCAACGATTTTCGTTCCGTAACCAATTTGTCTTTGGCGATGAGGTCGGCAATCGTCCAACGTTCTTCCAAAATATCCGACAGTTTTTGGTCGCCTCTCGGAATAGACGGAATATCCTCAAAATAATTGGGGTCTTTACGGTGATAGTAGGAAATAGAATCGCCATTAGACCAAATCCCGATGGGAGCCCCCGAAAAATTACAGTAAGATTTTAATTGTTCCTTACCGTCTTTGAGTTTTGGCTTTTTGAGTTCGACAACGATGTAAGGAGCATTGGTTTTGTCTTTGTCAAAAATGACAATATCCGCCCGTTTTACTTCTCGCCCGTGATTGATACCGTATTCAATCTGCATACGGTCGTAGGGATAGTTATAATCTTGATTTAAAACCAGAGCATAAAGCTGTCTGATGGCTTCCTCGGGCGTTAATTTGATTTCTTTCTGACGAACCAAACATATCAAATAAGGCGTAATTTTTCCTTTTACGTCTTTGGTAATAATACTTTCCTCAATGGCTTGGATTTGTTCAGGTTTGAACTGCGTGAGTTTATAATTGGTATCTTTAAAGATTTCTGATAGCAACATGGTTAATTATTTACGGTTTGATACAAAAGTAATGAAAGGCGAGTTTGGTTCAAAGAGAAGTTATCAAGACTTAATTAAATACAATACTTAACAAAAGACGTATAAATGCAATCGTTTTTCTTCGTAAATTCACACAAAACTCAAAATCAAACCTGTTGAAACTTAGCAAAAAATATCCAAAATAAAATTATGAACCCCCAAAAAATCCTCCTCATTTTCCTGATAATCAGTAGTTTAGAAAATATAATCGCTCAAACAAAACCAAAACCCAAAAGCCTTTTTAACGGTAAAGACTTCACTGGTTGGCACATAGACGTACCCGCTATGGATGGTAAACCAGAGGTCAAAAGCCCTTTTATTATTAGAAATGGTATGTTGGTGAGTTTGGCAAAACCCGAAGGACATATCATTACGGATGCGGTTTATGAAAATTACCAATTAGAAGTGCAATATCGTTTTGCGGGAAAACCGGGAA
>JALONS010000341.1 GCA_025454855.1 Arcicella sp. | reverse complement strand
TTTGTCCTAATGCCATAAACAGCATCGAATGGAAGTAATTCAGCCATAGATCGTACTTTATATGCAAGGAAATTTTTTCTTTCCAAGAAAAATGACACATTCTTTTGTTTATTTTTGTATATTGCAGAATTCGGAGCTTCCGTACATTCTGCCAAAGCTATTACAGCTTCAGAATATTTAGTCTCTGCTACAGTCATTGCAGTATCAAACGCTTGATCAACTCCTTCCTTTGCCCTATCGTAATCATATTGAATTGGCTCATAAATTTTACCCTTCAGTTTGATTTGAACATCTTTAGGAACTTTTTTGTCTATAAAATAATTTTGATCATGGGCGAACAGATCGATCTCTGTGGTGTCCTCTGGAACGGCATGCCAAGTTTCCCATCTTGCAATTTCGTTTTGGATAGAAGAAAGTTTTTGTTGTCGTGAAATTTCTTGTTTTTGCCTTTTTGCTTCTAATTCTTCCATTGCTTTTTTCGATTTCCTTTTTTTCTTTTCAGCCTGATTTGCCTGTGTTCCATGCAGTTTCCGTTTGATTTTAAATTTGCCAGATGAATTTGATTTTTTTAAGAGTTTTAAGAGAGTCATCCTCCTTGTAATCCGAATCGTTTTCGTCCTCATCATTATTCCCATCTATGTGATCATTAACATTTTTATAATCGATAACAAAAGTATCATTATCTTCCTCATCATCATCCATAACGTCCTCATCATCAGTTCCATTAGATTCAGACTGGGTGGAATCATCATCACTATTGTCTGTTTTACTTTGTTGAAAGAAAAATTTACCTCCTGTTACAGATTGGCGAATTTTAACAGCCTTGGGTGATGTTAAAATTGGATCCAGCTCAGTTTCCTCTTCGGAATGATTCTCCTGATCGATTTCATCTTTGTTTTGATGTTCATCTTTATTTACAGCAGTGTCGCCTTCAGCCTCGTAATGAATTACAGCAGAGGACTTTGATATTGTTTCTTCATTCTCAACCTCATTATTAATTACATCACCGTCCTTCTCAATCTCCTGATGAATAACACTGTCCATAGGTGTATTATTGGAGTTTAGATGTTCATCGTCAGGGTTTGATAAATTTAATAATTCCGTTGCAGCATTAATATCATCCGAATTATGAATTTTATTTTCTGGCAGTATTGCCCTCCAATGAATGGGCTTGTGTTTGGGGCTATCGGCATATATTAATTTGCTCAGACGGTTACGATGGTGTTTTAATATTTCCGATAACATAAATAATCGAAACGTGGTCAGATCCTTCAGATAACTATAATCTTCTGGAATATTACTTGGAGTAGCATCAAATCGTTTCCAAAAATATGCTCGTTGACTGCAGCAGACTCCACAATCATAACCATTGTTCTGTTTGATAATGTCTTGTGCTTTTTTGTAAACAATTGGAAGAAATGGGTTGAAGGAAGCTGCAAGTAAATCAATATTTGCGGCTCGGACTTCTTCAACCAAATCGTCTAAATCAATATCTTCTTCTGAATCAGCAATACATACATTGACTTTCTTTGCATTTTTGGAAGGTACTTCTATTTCTATTAGCATGTAATGTCCACGACCTGTATACATATGAACCAGGATTCTTGTACACTCGTTTGAAAGACCGTCAATAAAATTGGATATAGATTGTTGTGATTGAATTAATAAATCAAATTGATTTGGGTTTAACAGCAAAGTCTTCGTAGATAACTTCATCATTGGGTCATTAAGCATTTCAAAAAAACATTCGGAAGCTATATCAGAAAGCCAGGTCTCCTTTCGAAATGTAATAATTTCCTCGTATGCCATCGTCTCCCGACTCGCGTAAGTTTTGCTTTCATAAACTTCTTTCCATGGATCTAGAGCACAATAAATTGGCATTATCACATCTGAGTCTATTCTTGCATTAGCAAAATCTGAACTATCAAAAAGTGGTCCAATACGTAAGTTATCAGGATCGTTATCTTTCAATTTACCCCCTTCAATTGTCTTAAACAGCTTTGAATATCCTCTCCACTTTCTATCTTTAATATATTTTGCTCGTACCTTGGCAAGATTATCCTCCGCTTTTTCTTGTTCTACACGCTCTATTATAAATTCTAGTTCCGGATTGAATTTGTCATAATGTAATATAATTGTAGGCTTTTCTGTAATTTGCTGATTGTTGGAAATTGATAGTGGTTCAGCTTCTCCTAAATATCTCGGCAATCGAAGTATTTTTTCCTCATATATGTCAGTCTCCTTTAAGATATACAATTCATTGATGTCAACTCGTACTAGCCAAATACATTTCATAACTCCGTTAATGCTAATATTAACTATACTTTTTACATAATCAATAAAAGGTTGTACATTTTCAACGGCATCCTGTAAAATAGCACTTGCGTTATTTATTTCAATTTTATATTGCCGATTGTAATTTTGTTGATATGGAGAGACATCATTGCATTTGATATTAATTATAAGTAGCGAGGTAGAAAAGAAGCTCTTAAAAAAATAAATATCACTTTCATCCGCTTCAAACTTTGGCCTTAAAAAACTTTCAGAATATAGCGCCAGCAATGACTTATAATACATTTTCAAAATTCTGCCCGATTTTGATTTATCATACATTAATTCAATTTTGGAAGGTAGTCCATTATTTTCTAATAATTCGATTAATCCAAAACCTGGACTTAAATAGGTGCGTTTTATTATCATTTGTAACAACGTTGGCATTACTTGATCAAAAAACGGATGTGTTGATTTAAGTTTAGATAATGATCTAAAAATAAAATAAAATAATTGTCGTATTATATAATGGTAGGACGCGGATCCAAAAATAACTTTTGATAATAATGAAAATAGATAATCTGTTGCATTAATATTACTTTCGGTATCATATAATTTCATAGTCTTTAATGTTGTATTTCTGTCAACCCTAAATATTGCTTCCACAACATCTGGAGTGGCAAAAACCTTCTCAATTTTTTGGGTTTCATCCATGCCGAAACGAACCCATTCCTTATCCTCAGTATTGTTATCAGAATAGCTATCTGGTAAAATAAAATAAAATACTCATTGATTACTATGTTAATAGTGCGCTAAGCGCTTTACCCTGGCCATCACTTGAAGTAGTCGGAGACACCTCTGCTGAACCAGCTCAGAATAGCTATCTGGTAAAGACATGGTTATATTCAAACAAGTATTCTCATCCATAACTGTATTAAAACGTTGCTCCAAATGTGATTCAATTGTATCTTGTGCAAACGGACATGTCGTTTGATTTAAAAAGAAAAATCTTGCACGATTGAAAATTGTGCGAATGCAATCATTGTCGTCAGCCTTCCCATGTATCTCGAACATTGTTAAATATTGTAAAGGGTGTAACAAGGCAAACCAATGAAGCATTTTGTCATCATTAATAATATGCTCACGTCGTCGTAAATACTGTAAATGAATAAGCTCATGATCCCTTTCAATTGGAACAAAATATAATTTCTTATAAAAATTCAATGCCCCATTTGTCGCTTCCCCAAACACTTGACAACAAACGGGAGTCCATTTTCCTACTAATATTGATTTTATCAATTGAATTGTGCATATCATGAACGTGCCCAAATTCAATGATCCTTGCATCTTTTCTAACGTATCTTTCCAGCTCAAATTTGGTTTTTTACATGGAAATGATTTAATAATGCCAATCCATACAAGCAAACATGTAGGAAAGTCATTGATTGCTATGCTTGCCACTCCCAGCAAATGATCTTTAAAAATTAAGTTTGCTGATTTTAAATGCTTTGAATGCTCTCTGTAAAAGAGCGCGACAGTCAATATGTTGTCACTTTCATATGTTTCATTTAAGATATCGAGGTTATCCTCGTTGAAAAAATCATTTAAAAATGGGACAAACAATGATTTGTAATCGGGTGATTTCTCAACAAAGAGACACTTATTTTTATTAATCCTTTTGTTGAACGGTATGTTTAAAATTGAATCATAAGCTTTTCTTGTTCCGATGCATAAAAAACAAGATGAATCGCCAATCCCTACTGTACTTGTACCGTACCTTAAATTACCAAGTTGCATCAGTTTTGGATGCTTGAAATATAACTCACATAAATCTTTTAATTTTATAAAGCAAAGTTCATTATTTCTAATGATATTAATGTCAATGACATTTTTATTTAGAATTTCGTTATTTTGAGGTAGAGGAAAAATGTATTTCATAATTGTTGGGATATTGCAGATTTTGAAGCTGTGTATTATCCAAATTAGAGCCTAACACAGAAGGCGGGGTAGGTGACTCGGCTCCCACAACAGACGTAGTGGTTATTGTTGTATTGTTGTTGGCTACAGTTGCAATTGTTGTATCGGTGCCTATAACAGCAATTGGTGTTTCTGTTGGAAAATGGTGAAAATAGGAAAATGGTGAAAATAAAGTTCACGTGAAGTTATTACAGAATACCCGAAGTGGTATAAGGGACAATTTAAATAGGAGAAAATAATATATGCTGATTTAACATAAAAGGTTTTTAAAGTAAAGGTTCTTATTTTTGTGAGTACATGAAGTGATTTTGTTTTTATGATTTTCGAGTTTTTCAACTTCCCTCATTTAGTTGAGTGGCAGTTGAGTTGAATCTTATTTGATTCTTATTTAATTTTTTTGTTGACTTTGTTAGTCAAATAATATTTGATAATTTGTTGATTCCTTGGTCTTGTTAGATGAAT
>JALONS010000340.1 GCA_025454855.1 Arcicella sp. | reverse complement strand
GCTAAAATATTGACTATTCAATTAAGAACGCCCGAGTAATATTTGGTAAAAACGTCAAAGAAATCTTCTCACCCAATTAGACCTTAACATATCTGCCTTGTTGAGAGGAGTTCGGTTCTGAGTATAACTTAGCTAAACCCTTCATTTATAACATTTTATCAGTCATAACACTTTATTCACAAAATGTGACGTAAACCCTTTTCCCATCACCCCTAAACTCAAAATAATGCCGTTTTGTCAGGAAAATGACTAAAAAAAGGCTTGGCAAGTTGTTTGTTTGTATATTAATTCAAGACTGGTAAAAGCAAAGCTGGAATGATTTTTTGGAATTCAGTTATCATGTCTTATTTTTACTTGACGATTTTCAGCAACAAAATGGACGAACAAGAAGAACTCCAAGCGACTCAAACCTATTCTGAACTCGAAAAACACCGTGTATTCGAGAAAGAATTTATGCCTCATATTGATTCTATGTACAATTTCGCCTTCCGTTTAACCAACGACGAAGACGATGCCAATGACCTTGTACAAGATACGTATCTTAAAGCATTCCGTTTTATTAATTCATTTTCAGAGGGAACAAATGCCAAAGCATGGTTGTTCCGTATCTTGAAAAATAGCTTCATCAACGACTTTAGAAAGAAATCAAAAGAACCTTCTAAAGTAGATTATCAGGATGTAGAAACAACCTATAACTCTGAAGAAGATGCCGAAACCAACCAGACCGTTGATTTAAGGGCTGAGACGGTTCAAGACCTCATCGGAGATGAAATTGCGAATGCCTTGAATGCCCTGCCAGTAGATTTCAGAACGGTAATTATTCTTTGTGATGTAGAAGGATTTACCTACGAAGAAATGGCAAAAATTCTGGATATTCCCATCGGTACGGTACGCTCAAGGTTACACCGTGCCAGAATGTTATTAAAAGAAAAATTGAAATCTTATGCCAAATCGTTAGGGTATGATGTAAATGCTGACAGTATGGCAGAGTAATTATCAGCTATCAGGAAGTTGTGTTTAGTCATAAAAGTTTCAAACTCAATCATCAATTTCAAATAACCAATACCTAATAACTGATTTTTTTACCTCTTCGGGAATTATTTTAAAAAACAGCCTGTTTACTAACTACTTGATTGATAAAAGAATAACCCCATTGACCAAACATAAAATTGCTTAATACTTAAAAAAATGGTTTCCGAGGCTGAGAAGATTCAAAAAAAAACATCATGCGAGCATCAAGCTGAGTGCATGAAAATGGTACAACTGATTGTGGACGGTCAGGCAACAGAAGAGCAAATCCAACAATTTAAGTTGAATATGGATAAGTGTTTACCTTGTGAAAAAGGGTACGAATTAGAGAAGTGTATTAAAGAAACCATGCAATTACGCTTAGAGAAAAAATGTGTACCAACAAGTTTGATTGATTGTATCAAGCAGAAAATCAATAGTTTATAAGTATTTATTTAGCATACAATATAATATAATTATAAAAGTTATTAAGTCAGTCGTTTTAGACGATTTCACTTAATAACTTTTTATTTTTGTAGATATTTTAGATTACATCCTTTATTAGACTTTATCAAAATAATTTCTAATAATCATCATTTGGTCATTCTATTAGTCACTCATTTTATCATTAAACTTGGAAAACGGAAAACTTATTATTTTTTCAGCCCCTTCTGGTTCGGGCAAAACTACTATCGTTAAACATCTTTTAGCGAACAACGACAATCTGGGTTTTTCTATCTCGGCGTGTACCCGTGATAAACGTGGGCGTAACGAAGAAAATGGGAAAGATTACTATTTCATGACCCCAGAAGAATTCAAACAAAAAATCGACAATGACGAGTTTGTGGAATGGGAAGAGGTCTATCCTGGGGCGTATTATGGTACGTTGAAGTCGGAAATTGAGCGGCTTTGGGCATCGGGCAAACACGTAATCTTTGATGTTGATGTACGTGGAGGCGTAAAACTAAAAGAATATTACAAAGAAAGAGCTTTATCCATTTTTGTTAAAGTACCAAGCGTGGCGGAATTAGAAAAACGTCTGCGTGAACGGGGTACTGACTCAGAAGATTCTATCTCGAAAAGAGTTTTCAAAATGAAGTTTGAAATGTCTTTTCAAGATAAATTTGACATAGTTTTGTTAAACGACGACCTCACAACAGCCTTCAGAAAAGCACAAAAATTATTTGATGAATTTGTTTCTTAGGTTTTAGGGGTTGGGGATTAGGGGTTAGGGATAAACCTAAATCCAATCCCTAATCCCCAACACCTAATCCCTAAATCATGAAAATCGGTTTATTCTTTGGGTCATTCAACCCTATCCATATTGGGCATTTGATTGTAGCAAATGTTATGGCAACTACCACCGACTTAGACCAAGTTTGGTTTGTGGTGTCGCCACAAAATCCGTTTAAGAAAAACAATACGCTTTTACATGAATTTGACCGTTTGACGATGGTTGAAAAAGCCATTGCCGATAATGCCAAGTTCAAGGTGACAGATATTGAATTTTCCATGCCAAAGCCTTCGTTTACGATTGATACCCTCATTCGTTTGCAAGAAAAACACCCACAACATGAATTTCGATTGATTATTGGGGGTGATAATTTGGCACAATTCCCCAATTGGAAAAATCACGATAGAATCTTAGAATACTTCGGTCTGTACGTTTACCCAAGACCCAATTCTATTAAAAGTGATTTGGAGAATCATGCTAATGTAAAAATGGTAAACGCTCCGTCGTTGGATATTTCCGCTACTTTTATTCGAGAATGTTTGAAAAACGGTAAATCCATTCATTACATGGTTCCTGAAAGTGTAGAAGAATATATCCATTGGAAAAAATTCTACATCATGTAACTCGGAGTTGCACTCCGAAAACAAAGTCTAAATTCCCCCATTCTTTCATTATGAAAATCAGTATTTTAGGTTGTGGTTGGTTGGGCTTCCCGCTCGCCAAGTATCTCATCGATAAAGGACATTCTGTAAAAGGTTCTACCACTTCCGTGGAGAAAATACCACTGCTTACAGCCCAAAATATTGAGCCATTTTTACTGCAATTTTCACCCACCATAGAAGGGGATAACATAGCACAATTTCTTGATTCTGAAATACTTATTATTTGTATTCCTCCACGGGCAGGCAAGTACGGAGATAGTTTTCATGTTCAACAAATCCAATCATTGATAGAATATCTTTCCGCTTCAGTTATCAAATCTATTATTTATACTTCTTCTACATCAGTATATCCAGAACTAAACCAAGAATTAACCGAGGATAGCCCCGTTCTTGAACATCACCCTTTAGTTCAAGTTGAAAATTTACTAACAAAACTACCCCACAATACTACCATTTTGCGTTGCGGTGGCTTGATGGGAGAAGAGCGAATTCCAGCGAAATATTTTCAAGATAAAACCATCAACACAGGGCAAACGCCCGTAAACTACGTACACCAAGACGATGTAGTGCAGATTATCACGATGATTTTGGAGCAAGGATTTTGGAACGATACTTTCAATGTAGTAGCTCCTGAACACCCAGTCAGGGAAGCCGTATTCCTGAAAAATTGTGCAACTTTCGGTTTTAAAACACCTATTTTTCAAGAACCTACGGAGCTAATCCCCTATAAAATAATTAGTCCGCAAAAATTAATTTTACGGACTAATTATCAATTCAAATACCCTAATCCTTTAGATTTTGAGTATCGTTAATTATTTTTTACTCCTCACGCTCCCAAATTTCGTGGACTCTTGTTCCCGTTGTGCTTTGCCCTGCGTGCGTCCAATCTTTACCATTTAACACACAGTCAAAAGTCAGTGATGCCCCTACCCTTTTATTATCTCTTGAGAAAAACTCAATCGTTTCGGTATATTTACCATCTTTTACGGTGTACGTTCCTCCACCCGAGCCAAAAAACTGATGGGTATCACCGTCCGTTAATACCAAATCTTTATCATTCAACGTATAAACATTCGCTACGGTAAGACCCACCACCGATGAATCTTCGGTATTAAAATCTCGTTTGTATGAAATTACTTTCTTACCCGCAATATCCGATAATTGATAGCTTCCTCCTCCCGAACGCACGTATTTTTGTTGGGCTAAATCATACACGGCAAACATTAAATAATTGTCTGAACAAATCATGGTGATGGTATTACCCGCAGCATCTTTCGACTGCCAGGCACCACCGATGGGTGATTTATCTGCTGCTTGAACTTTAAAAAAAGTAAAAAATAGAAGTAATGATAAAATAGCTTTCATTGGTTTTTAATTAGTTACATCAAACGTAATAACGAAATTCTTGCCAAAAATGTATTTAGTAGTATTTTACTTCAATGAAGTTCATACGAAATATTAAGAATTCCTTAAAATAAAACATTTAAAAGAGCCTTTTTGTACATTTTAAAGAACTTTTCGAGGGTTTCTTGTTTTCGGAAAAGTTTAATTTATATTTGTTTTTAAGGTTTAAAATAATCTCAAATTTTTCTGTTAAACTGGCTGTTTTTACAGTATTTCCCTTTCCCAATGTCATTAATTGTTTTAATAATTGCTTGCACAATTGCAGCATATTTACTCGGCTCAATTCCCACTGCTATTTGGTACGGCGAGGCGTATTTCGGTATTGATGTTCGCAAACACGGAAGTGGTAATGCTGGTGCAACTAATACGTTTAGAGTGTTAGGAAAAAGGGCAGGAACAATTGTACTGCTAATTGATGCTATCAAGGGTTGGATTGCCACTTCAATCGCCTTGATGATGTATTACGCACACATTATCGACTGGTCTGAATGTCAGAATTTAAAATTACTTTTTGGCTTTGCGGCGGTTTTGGGTCATATCTTCCCTGTATTTTCAAATTTCAAAGGTGGCAAAGGCGTGGCTACGCTCTTGGGAATGGTGATGTCGGTTCATCCAGAGGCGGCATTAGTTTGTATGGTTATCTTCTTTTTGGTATTTCTCTCGTTTAATTATGTATCGCTGGGAGCTATCATTGCTTCACTTTCTTTTCCCATTTTGTTATTACTCAAAACTTTCGGTCAAGAAAATAGCTTGGTTATCATCTTCGGATTCTTACTGTTTGGCATGATAGTAATCACCCATCGTAAAAATATTGTAAGACTCCTCAAAGGACAAGAGAGTAAGATGTCTTTGCGGTCTAAAAAATAAGTTCGGCAATTAATTACTTAGCAATAAGCTATAAGCAAACATTAAGAGGCAATTTTATGAAAATAAACCCTCTTAGTCATCGCTTATAGCTTATTGCTTTTTACTTTTGTAATGATAAGTAGGCATTAGGATTTAGTTGTTGGTTGTTAGGATTTTTACTGTAATATTAAATACCTAAAAACTAAATACGTAAGTATTTTTTAACCTAAATAATAACATGAACTATTCTTTAATAAATACTTAAAAACCATTTTACATACAGATTAATAAGAATCAACAACACAATGAAAAACTATATAGAACAACATAAAGAGCGTTTCTTGGCTGAATTGCTTGATTTACTAAGAATTCCGTCGGTTAGTGCTGATAGTAAATACAAAGAAGACGTAAGAAAAGCAGCAGAGTTTGTCTGCGAAAAAATAAAAGTCGCTGGTGCTGACGTGGCAGAAATCTGCGAAACCGCAGGGCATCCTATCGTTTTTGGCGAAAAAATTATTGACAAATCTCTTCCCACTATTCTGGTTTATGGACACTACGATGTTCAACCCGCCGACCCTCTCAATCTTTGGGACTCCCCTCCGTTTGAACCCGTAGTAAAAGATGGAAAAATCTATGCTCGTGGAGCTTGCGACGATAAGGGGCAGTTTTATATGCACATCAAGGCGTTTGAAACCATGATGGCTACCAATACACTTCCCTGCAATGTGAAATTCATGATTGAAGGCGAAGAAGAGGTAGGCTCAGATAATTTAGGGCTTTTCGTAAAAGAAAATAAAAGCAAACTGGCAGCGGATGTTATCTTGATTTCTGACACTGCCATCATTGCTAATGACATTCCTTCAATTGACGTGGGGTTACGTGGGTTAAGCTACCTTGAAGTAGAAGTAACAGGAGCAAACCGAGATTTACATTCGGGAGTTTATGGCGGAGCAGTAGCAAACCCTATCAATGTATTAAGTAAGATGATTGCTTCATTGCACGATGAAAATAATCGGATTACAATTCCAAATTTTTACGATGATGTATTAGAACTGAGTCCTGCACAACGAGAAGCAATGGCAGCCACTCCGTTCAGCTTAGACGAATACCAAAAAGATTTAGGCATCAATGATGTTAGGGGTGAATTAGGCTACACTACCTTAGAACGGGCTTCTATTCGCCCTACTTTAGATGCCAACGGTATTTGGGGCGGCTACATAGGCGAAGGAGCAAAAACCGTTTTACCGTCTAAGGCTTACGCTAAAATTTCGATGCGTTTAGTACCCAATCAAAAATCAGAGAAAATTACCGAAATGTTCACCAAGCATTTTGAAGCGATTGCTCCAGCAGGTGTAAGCGTGAAAGTACGCCCGCACCACGGTGGCGAGCCATACGTAACCCCTACCGACTCTAAAGAATACCGAGCCGCCGAAAGAGCTATGGAAGAGGCTTTTGGGAAAAAACCAGTACCTACACGGGGTGGTGGTAGTATTCCGATTGTAGCTCTATTTGAAAAAGAATTAGGCTTAAAAACGATTTTGATGGGCTTCGGACTTGACTCCGACGCTATCCATTCACCCAACGAACACTACGGTTTATTTAATTTTTACAAGGGTATCGAAACCATTCCTTTATTTTTTAAATACTATTCTGAGTAGAATAAGTATATTGAATGATAGAATGGTACAATATTTTAAATCCAATCCCTTAAATTTGTTAATGATTTAGGCAATTCATTTCTAATGAATACCTAACGTACTTTTTGCTACTACTGATATTTAAAAACAGGTAGCTAAAAATTAATACTTATGACCGAAATAAACTTAGATTCGCTCACGACGGAAGAAACTTCTCATTATGATAATCTGGACAAGATGTCAGTGAAAGAGATTTTGGAAGGTATCAATAATGAAGATAAAACCGTGCCTTATGCCGTTGAAAAAGCGATTCCACAAATTGAAGCTCTTGTCAGTCAGATAGTACCCAGAATGAAAGAAGGCGGAAGACTATTCTACATAGGTGCGGGTACAAGCGGGCGGCTGGGCGTAGTGGATGCGTCTGAGTGTCCTCCTACTTTTGGCGTACCCTTCGATATGGTAGTAGGATTGATTGCGGGTGGCGACGGAGCTATCAGAAAAGCCGTAGAAAACGCCGAAGACGATATTGAACAAGCCTGGCTCGACCTTCAGGAATACGATGTAAACGAATTAGATACCATTGTGGGCATAGCCGCATCGGGTAGAACGCCTTATGTAATTGGTGGTTTGAACAAAGCTCGTGAAAATGGCTTATTAACGGGTTCTATTTCCTGCAATTCTAACAGTGAAATTTCACAAGCCGCAGAATACCCGATTGAAGCCATTCCCGGCCCTGAATTTGTAACGGGAAGTACAAGAATGAAATCTGGAACCGCCCAAAAATTGATTCTAAACATGATTTCTACCTCCATTATGATTCAGTTGGGTAGGGTAAGAGGCAACCGCATGGTAGATATGCAGTTGAGTAACCATAAACTGGTAGTCCGTGCTGAAAATATGGTCATGAAAGAGTTAGGCATCGAACGTGAAAAAGCTGAGGCATTATTACAAAAGCACGGAAGCGTAAGGGCTTCCATTGATGCTTACCGTGCAGGATATTAACAAAATATTAACATAAGTAGCTGAAATAAGCCGTTTTAAAGTTCGTTTTATCAAAAACTAACAGAAAAAGATAAAACATTAATTTTAAATGTATTAATTTGCTCTCTGTTTAGCAATCATTCGTATTTTCAATCCCCTTTTTAAGTTACCATGAAAAAAGCATTATTTAGTTCATTGTTGTTTGTAGGTTTAGCACTCAACGCACAAGCACAAGAATTCCCAGAGGATATTAAACCACTAATGACAAAATATACGTGTACAGCTTGTCATAAAGTTGATACAAAATTAGTAGGTCCTGCTTATACAGAAGTAGCCAAAAGAAAATATACCGACGAGAGAATTGTAGAATTAATTGCCGCTCCAAAACCATCAAACTGGCCTGGTTACCCACCAATGGCTGCTTTGAAAGTTCCGAAAGAAGATGCTTTGAAAATAGCAGGTTGGATTAACTCTTTAGCTCCGAAGAAAAAAGCTAAGAAAAGCTAATTGACCTCAACAAATAGTGTAAGCCTCACAAATTTAAAATTTGTGAGGCTTATTTTTTGTTCGCCAAAACCTAAAGCCTAAAAATACGTTTTTAATAAATAATCTTTATCTTGCATATCTTTGATTATCAAAACCTTGAACTTGTTT
>JALONS010000339.1 GCA_025454855.1 Arcicella sp. | reverse complement strand
TTTTAAAAAAATCACTACCCAATTAGAACAATTAGAAGAGCGAGAACGCAGAGCCGAAGAGCGAGAACGTCACAGACAGGAGCGAGAACAACGATTGATGGAACAACAACATAAACTCAATGGTGCGATGTTGAAAATCGTAGATAGAGCCGATAATTTCCAACAAAGTATGGTTGATGTAGAAGCTCGCACGAAATCCCATTTATCCGATTATTTTAAGGATTTACCGAAAAGCGTTACAGTAGTTCAAAAAAAAGAATTTGTTTTTGACCCAAGTTCTAAATTTCTCTTATCCATCACCATTGTTTTGATGTTAATAGCGGGCTTTGTGGGCTATTATTTTACCAATCAAGCCCACAAAGAAACGATAAGCTACCAAAGGAAGCTCATTCGGGAGTATGAGGGGAATATTGAATATTTACAATCCAAAATTCCCGTTAAACCCACCAAGACCAAGAAGCGAAAGAAAAGCTAACAAACCGCTTTTATAAGCGGTCGTGTGAATATAGCTTGCAGGGTAGTGGAGAAACGTCAAAACAAATCCAGTTGCTGAGAATCTTTCTTCCGAGCCATGAGGTAGGGTTTATGATTGGGGATTGAATGAGTTTGAGGTCAGACTTAAAGATAGAACCGAGGGGTGTGCTTAGTGTACCATCGAAAGCAGTATCACGTATTGACACAATAAATTTTAATCTTCATACAGATTATCAATCACTCTTAGTTAGAAATATAAAATGAGTAAGAAATTTTTTACAGATATAAAAAATATACGCACTGCTATTGACACCAAAAAACTTGTTGTTTTTGCAGGTGCAGGTATCTCTGTTGATGCTGGTATTCCTGGATGGGGAGTTTTAATAAATGAAATGAAATCAGAAATTGAAATTCCTAAGAATGAAGACGACTACCTAAGAATTGCTCAAATGTACTTTAATGATAGGCAACAAAAAGATTTTGTGGATAAAGTACGTTCCGTTCTTAAACATAAAAAGATTAAATACAACGAAATTCATGAAGAAATTTTTCAACTGAATCCAGAACATATACTAACAACCAATTATGATGATTTACTTGAACAAGTAATCAAAAAGGAATCTTTACCATTCTCTATTGTTTCTAAAGACAAACAATTTACTTATACTTTGAACACCAACTTATTGGTTAAAATACATGGCGATTTAGATGATACAGATATTGTTTTAAAAGAAGATGATTATATAGATTATAGTTACAATCACCCACTCATTGAAGCATTTATTAAATCTATTTTTGCATCTAAGGTTGTTCTATTTGTTGGTTATGGCTTTTCAGATATAAATCTGAAAATGATTATACAATCTGTACGCAATATATTAGGAGGAGATTTTCAAAATGCCTATCTACTATCTATTGATGAAGATTTCCATCCAACACAAAGAGAATATCTAAGAAATAAAGGAATAAATGTAGTAAATTATTTTGATGCTGTTAGTTCTGTTGGAGTAAATTACATTACAGATTACTTGAGTGGAAATAATGCTTTAAAAGAAGTGCATTTCAGAAAAATACATAACCTATCAGATAAAGGGCAAAACCTTTATAATTTTTTAAAATTCATTTCTACCTATGATAAATTCAATGAACCATTAACAGAAAAAAATGTAATTGACCAAATTTTCTTATCATTAAACCGATTTTCAGAACTCAAGTCTTTACCTCCTGACTTCGTAGCTAACCTCTATCCATTTAATGATTCTGAAAAATACGTTCACAACTACCAAAGGTTCTCCTTATTAACGAGAAATCATAAACTATATGACTTATTCTTTGAACAAATAGAATATGTAGATTCAAAGGTTAAATTCAAGCCTTCCAAGGAAATGAATTTATCTCCTGAGGAAATAAAAAGTTTAGAGTACAAACTGAACGAAATTTTTAAAACGTTAAATTTAAGTTTAATATTTCACATCTTTAAAGAGAACGAAAAGCCTGATTCATTTGGTTATTATGGTTGGTCAGAGGAATCACAACGTTTATTAAGTGTTCAAACTGAGGAGAAGTGCAATTGCATGAGTTGTCGTCTCAGTCGTTTTGAATTTAGTAGTGTTCTGACTGATATTTCAAGTTCTACGATTGACGAAACTACAAGTATTCAATCAGACCTTGAACTTGCATACATAAACTACAAAATTGGAAATTTCACACAGTCATTTCGACTGTTTGAGGAAGTGGCAAACAAATCGTGGCAGATGGGAAAGTATTTTTCTTACTATATTGCTAAACATAATATAAAAACTCTATATAATCTTATTAAAAACTATGAAAGAAATTTGAATAAGGAGGAAAAGAGCAAAGTATTAAAAGAGTCAAAGAACATTAATTTTGATAAACTACTTTCACAGATTCCATATTTAGATAAAAATGGATATGAATTACTTAAAACAATTCGAGACGATACGGTCTTAGAAAAGGCATCAAAAGAAATTGATGAGAATTTCGATAGAATTTTAGAAATTTTTAATCAATATAAGAATGAAAAAGGGATTACTACAGGTACATATTATCCTCAACAAATTGAGGTGTCATTGTATAAGTTATTCTATTTTTATATCAACAATTGCATTATAGCAGATGAGTATATTGATTTTATCAAGCTATACAGAAAAGGGGTCAAAGCAATGCTTATCAGTTTTGCCACAAGCAATAGATATGAGCAAAAACTAAAAGTGTTTAACAAGCTGTTTTTTGATTGTGCCGTAACTTATGGTGATGCGGAAGAAATGAAAAATACTTTAAAAAAATATCAAATTGACAAATTAGTTTTCAATGATAATGAATTACCCCAAATAATAGAATCAGCAAATAACTTCTTAAATTCATTCTTTGAAGTAAGCACCTTTCCTCTTAGTAAGGGAAAAACTTATCCTGATGATTCAATGAAAAGTCAGATTAGAAATCTATTTTTTGAAGATAAATGTAGAAATCAAATCAAGAGTTTACTAATAATTCTATCAAAGGTTGAATTTGAAAAAGCGGATTCAAACGAACTAATCAAAAACTTACTCAATTTCATAGAACACGAAAACTTTTTGCAGTTTAATGATATAGAATTTCTAAATAATTTTATTCTCAATAATCATAATCTTTTCACAAAGGAGGATATTGAAAACCTTTTGGAGTCTATTTTAAATAAGTTCAGTATTTACACAGAAGGAGATTTACTAAAAACTATTAGTTTAATTTTTAAAAAGAATAAATTTCAGTTTGTCAGAAATAGAGAATTAATTTTCCTTGCACTTTCAAAGTCCAAGGAAAATGATGGCGAGTCTGAAGCATTGGTTTACCTTTGGTCAATATCAAATAATGAAATAAAGGAAGAATTAAAGCAGAGAATTATCATTTCGTTAAATAATAATTTTAATAGTGAATTATACAAAAATGCGGTACTAAACAATATTATTGATTATAATCAATATTTTGACCAATATCTGAGCGAGGTAAATTTAAGTAAAAATGGAACTAATTCTGGATTATTCCCTAACAGCACTGAGAAAATAAAAAATTATAATTTTACTAACGCAATGTGGTTCATCTACACCATAGGAATAAACAATGATGATAAGCGACTTGAAATCTTAACAAATTTAACAGACTATATGCAATTCTATATAAATCCTGAGAATTTCGATTATTCCAAATTCGATATTGATTGGCTCTATATGATTGGGGAATGGGATGTTTTCTATAAACGATTTTCAAAGATTATACCTTTAAAGAAGAAAATGGAGGAAGCTATTAAAGAAAAGTTTGATGATAAATTGGCTAAAATTTATGTCAAATATTTTCTATAATTTCATGCCATCATTGAATTTACGGGTGAACCGATTATATATTAAACATTTTCAGAATTATAAAGTAATTGGTTATAGCTTGTTTTTATTTTTTGCAAGAAAAAATGCTTTTACTATATGAAAACGAAGAAATTACAAACTAACCAAGATGTTAAAGAAATAGTACTTTCGGTTATCAAAAAATTTAACTGTATAATTAAAAAATCTTATGATTTCCTTTCTAAAAATTACTACTTGTAACGTTACGTAACGCTTTATTGTAACGTTACATTTGAAAATATCTACTAATTGACCTATATTTCTCCTATCAAAAAGGGTGTCTGATTTACCCCCTCTCTAAATAAGTTTCAAAGCGGTTTTTTAAGTCAAAAATGTATATTTGTAAAGGAGTTCCTTTTTGATACAGAAGATACATGAAAAATCAGTCCAATATTACAAAACGGGTCGCTTTGTATGCAAGGGTTTCAACGCTTGATAAAGGTCAAGACCCCGAAACGCAATTAGTCCAATTACGAGGCTACGCCCAAGCTCGAAACTTTGAAGTGGTCTCAGAATTTATTGACTATGCTTCAGGAACAAGTGAGGACAGAACCCAATACAAGTTGATGATGGCAGCCGCCAAGAAGCGTAAAATTGATGTGGTCTTAGTTTGGCGATATGACCGCTTTGCTCGCTCCAC
>JALONS010000338.1 GCA_025454855.1 Arcicella sp. | reverse complement strand
GTGAGTTTGGCAAAACCCGAAGGACATATCATTACGGATGCGGTTTATGAAAATTACCAATTAGAAGTGCAATATCGTTTTGCGGGAAAACCGGGAAATTGTGGGGTTTTGGTTCATGCCTCCACACCACGAGTGCTTTATGGTATGTTTCCAAAGTCGATAGAAGCTCAATTGATGCACAAAAATGCGGGTGATTTTTGGTGTATCGGCGAAGACATTACCGTGCCTAACATGGGAAAATATCGTTTGGGACCTAAAGAAAATTGGGGAGTGATAGATGGTAAGCAAAGACAAATTCTCAACTTGACAGACAATTCAGAAAAACCACTCGGACAATGGAATACAATGGTGGTTCAGTGCTTGGGCGATAAAGTGAAAGTATGGATAAACGGTGATTTAGTTAATTATGGATACAATGCTACCGTTCAAAAAGGTCAAATTGCCTTGCAAGCGGAAGGCTCGGAAGTGGAGTTTCGGAAGGTTTTACTTACCCCAATTACGAAATTAAAGAATTAGCGAAATGTTAGTATATTTGGTAAAAAATAAGGATATGATTATTACTCGAAATCTTAAAGAGGAAATTATTGAGCAACTCAAGACCAAAGAGTTGGTACGTATTCCTGCTTCTGAGGAAGATTATTTCTCTGTTGCCTACACTATACCCTTTAAAATTGAATACCACGAAAACGAGATTGTTACGATGGGATTAGCTACTTACGTACACGAAAAAATTATAGCACAATTAATTATTCTATTTTCTAAAGTATTTGAGGAAAAGAATGAGGATTTTGATATTTTAGGGAGTAACTCAGGAGTACAAATTCCAAAATTTGAAGGGGGGTATTATATGCCAGATGTAATGATTGTCAAAGACGAGCCTAACTTCAAACCCAATTCAAATTGTATCATAACCAATCCTTATCTTATTGTTGAAGTGCTTTCGGATTCAACCAAAAACTTTGATTTATCTGAAAAACTACCAGAATATAAACTCTTGGATAGTCTTCAGCAGGTGATTTATATTAATCCTAAAAAAGTAAATGTTTCTACCTATACACGTACCGAAAACCCCAACGCTTGGCTTAATCAAGATTTTTATAGTCTCGAAGATTCCATAACCGTTGAAGGAGAGAATATCTCTTTGGCGGATATTTATCGAAAAATACGTTTTGAAAATCGCTAAAACTTATAAAACGGTCAATGCTGAAAGCATTAGCAGTTTTCATTTAATGGTACAGTAAATAATTTTTCACTACTTCTTTCCAATCATCCGTTTTTGTAATACTTGGAATATTGCTAATAAACTCATCAATATCGCTTTCAAGCATCATTCTTACAGTATCTTGTCCCATTAATAAATCGAAATGTCGTTCTCCAGTTTTATTTACATTCGTAGGATAGGTTGCCCATTTGAAGTTTTCGGGATAAAGTTTTTTGATGATTGCTATTAAATGCAAACCGATTGACACAGGTTTAAATTGTTGGTAATCCGAAATGTCCAAGCTGATTCCTTCACAGATTTGATTTTCATATTCGCCTTCATTTGGCGTAAATTGGATAGCTTTCGCAAAAACTCCGTCAAGTCTCAAATCATTAAATGTATCGGCTAACCTCTTCCCATTTATCCACGGAGTACCACAAATTTTAAAAGGCGAATGCGTGCCTCTTCCTTCCGAAATATTTGTACCTTCAAATAAGCACGTCCCAACGTAAATTAAAGCCGTTTCGGCTGATTTTATGGCTGGTGATGTTGGTACAAATGGAATATGAAGTTCATCGAAAAATTGATTTCGTTGCCAGCCTTCAACTCTGATAATTTCTAAATCAAGGTGGATATTTTTGGTAATTCGCCAATAATTTGCCAATTCTCCAATGGTCAAACTGTGTCGAATCGGAATATTCCATCTACCAATAAAAGAAGAAAAGTGTTTTTCATCCAGCATAGGTCCTTCCGCCAAATCTAAATTCCCACTTAACGGATTTGGTCTATCCAAAACTATTAAAGAAATATTTGCTTCAGAACAGGCTTCCATGACATAGGAGAGCGTCCAGATATAGGTATAAAATCGGCTGCCAATATCAGGTAAATCAAATAATAAAATATCTATTTGTTGTAAGACCTTGATTTCTGGTTTGATATTTTCGCCATAAAGACTAAAAATGGGCAAACCTGTAAGTTGGTCGATGCCATTAGTTATAGCGTAGCCGTCTTTACCATCAACCATTAATCCATGTTCTGGAGAAAAAAGTAAGACCAAGTTTACTCCAACATCAATGAGAGCTTTGCGAGTTGGGACTTGATTGACAGTTTGAGCTGCATGATTGGTAACCAATCCTATTTGCTTGCCATTTAAAAGGGATGGATTTTTTAAAAGTTGGTCTATGCCAAATTGTATGGTCATTTTGTGAAATGCTATTTGTGTAAAAACAAGGCGATACGATTCCGTTTTGGGATTTTACGCCTAATTCGTTATGTTTGTTACATATAAAAATTTAACCCTAATATGCAGGAAAAAACTACTTCATCAAACTCACAAGAACTTAAAAAAGAATTATCACTCCTTGATGCCACCATGATTGTGATTGGTTCAATGATTGGCTCAGGAATTTTTATTGTCTCTGCCGACGTTACCCGCAATCTGGGTTCGCCAGGTTACTTACTGCTTACTTGGGGAATAACAGGCGTAATTACGCTGATTTCAGCACTTTCTTATGGTGAGTTGGCAGGCATGATGCCCAAAGCGGGCGGTCAATACGTATATTTACGTGAGGCATATAATCCGTTGGTAGGTTTTTTGTTTGGATGGACGACCTTTTTGGTAATAGAAACAGGCACCATCGCCGCCGTAGCAGTAGCTTTTGCCAAATATACAGGTGTGCTTTTACCAGCGTATATCGGAACGGAAGAACATCATAAATTTTTATTTTTTAACACCCAACAATATTTGGCGATAGCCCTAATCGTTTTACTAACATTTATCAATATTCAAGGAGTCAAAAATGCCAAATTGGTGCAATTGATATTTACCGTTACTAAAATTGGGGCTTTGCTGGGTTTAGCAGTGGTTGGAATTATCGTAGGCATGAACCCACAAAAAGGAATGTGGGCGATAAACAATATTGATTTTTGGAGTCCCGTAAAAATTATTTGGGAAAAAGGCAAAATCATTGATTACGAATACCTTTCGGGCATTGGTTTATGGTCTGCTATGGGTTTAGCCTTGATTGGTCCATTATTTTCATCATCCGCTTGGAATAATGTTACCTACACGGCAGGCGAAATGAAAAATCCCAAGCGTGATATTCCCTTGAGCCTCTTGTATGGCACACTTACCGTTAGCTTTTTGTATATCTTGGCAAATGTGGCGTATCTGATGTTATTACCAGTGCAAGGGCAACCCAATGCGGTGGATACTTTAGGGCGTGGTATCATGTGGGCAAGTAATGACCGAGTAGGCACGGCAGCCGCAGAAATGATTTTTGGAAATCCAGCTACCATTATCATGGCAATTTTTATCATGATTTCTACCTTCGGTTGTAACAATGGGATTATTTTGTCGGGGGCAAGAGTTTATTATGCTATGGCAAAAGATAAATTATTTTTCCAAAAAGCAGGTGAATTGAATGCAAAGGGAGTGCCAGCAACCTCCTTGATTATGCAGTGTGTTTGGGCTTCATTGCTTTGTTTATCAGGTACTTACGGCGATTTGTTAGATTACACAGTTTTTGCCATTTTAGTATTTTATATTCTTACCATTGCGGGCGTTTTCATCCTTCGTAAAAAACAACCCACCACCCCACGACCATACAAGGCTTTTGGTTATCCCTTCATTCCAGCTATTTATTTACTTTTTGCTACCGCTCTCTGCATCAATCTGTTGATTTACAAGCCCGTACCTTCTTGGATTGGTGTTGGTATTGTGGCTTTGGGTGTGCCTGTTTTTTATTTTTGGAATCGGAAAGGGAAAATTTAAGGGCTATTGGCAGTCGGCTTTTGGCTATTAGCGGTCATTAAACATAATTTTAGTCACTACTTACCAATGTATCTAAGTGGAATGCCAATAGCTAATAGTTGAATGCCAATAATTCCAACACTTAAGACATTCTTTTCAATTTCTTAAAAACAGCAATGTGTAAAAAAATAATCACCGCAGGAGCGAAAGCAGGAATCCAGACGAATGGAATTTTGGTTATTTCAATAATTGGCTGAGTATTGTTTTCAATGGAGCTTCTGGTAATAATTATCGCTGAAATCATTACCGAGACAATATCCCATAAGCCAAAAATATTCCAAACAAATGTAGCTTTTCTGCTCCATGATTTGTTTTCAGAAATCCATTTGGAAACAAATAATGCCCCAATTGCAGTCAGAATATCTCCAAATCCCGCTAATAAAGCAAATGAAGGTGGTAATGCTTCATAATAAGCAGTAATCAGAAAAAACACCCCAACAAATCTGAAAATGTGTATTCTCACTAATGATTGTAGGGGAATATTATCTAAAATTTTCCAATAAAGCGGTCTATTAAAAACAAAACTAAACAAAAAAATC
>JALONS010000337.1 GCA_025454855.1 Arcicella sp. | reverse complement strand
TTATCAATGTATTAAAAATTTCATAACTATTACAGTTGATTTTACATAAAATTTCATACGATTGGGTATAGTTCCAAATATTCACCAATACATTATTTTTGAATCTTAATTTGTTGTTGTTAAAAGTGATATAAACATCTGTAAATCAAGCACTTACATAAATTTTATTTGCAAAAGCTAATCCAAAAATAAACTATTTAAACACAAAGAACACTGAGAAAATGCCCACAAAGTACACGAAGAGCTTTGGGTTTCTTGGTGCCTAAATAGTGAACTTTGTGGTAAACTAACGTGAATATTTTAGTAAATATTTGATAATGAGATAGTTATATTACAAAATCTTACTATTTTCAGTGGATTATCAATTGTTTCAAAAATATATAAAATACTGATAATCAATTAATTAGTGAAATAAATTTTGAATCAATAAAAAACACAACTAAGTCATCCTGCGTGGAACTTTGTGGACTTTTTTCGCTTTTAGATAATTATAATTTGTTGATTTTCAATTAATTACAGAAAAACCCTAAGAGGTAACAATTTAACAAAGTTCCACGCAGGATGACGGCTTGGAGGGATTTTGGATTGTTTTTTTAAAACTTCAATTTTTTGTACTTTTTTAATATGTTTCAAAATATTCACGTTAAACTAAGATGATATTAGTTGCAAGTCCAAGATAGAAAGTAAAATTTATTTTAAGTTTTTTCACCCAATCCTAATTTTAAATAATATCAATGATACCCCTTTTGCAAAGCAAATAGCTCGTAAATAGCTGATTACCAGTAAATTAAATGCAATTTAACGACAACAACTTAATTATTTACAATTCAAATGCTCATTATCGGAATCGACTGCGCCAGCCAACCCGAAAACACCGGCGTGGCAATCGGCAAATATGTAAAAGATAAAATAGAAATTATCAAAGTTTTTAAGGGGCAAAAAAATAAATTAATTGCGGATAGTCTTTTAGAAGAACTAGAAAACCTGAGCCTCCAGCTTGATAAAGCGATACTAGCCATTGATGCGCCACTTGGCTGGCCTAGGGCAATGGGGCAGTCTCTGGCTTCGCACACTGCCGGAGATTCGCTAAAGCATAATTCCCAAGAAAAAGATAGATTTTTTCGAAGACTTACTGATATTCATCTGCATAAAAATATTCAAAAATTGCCTCTTGAGGTAGGTGCCGACCGCATTGCCCGCGCCGCGTACGCGGCTTTGCAAATATTGGACGATTTAAAAAAAGAGATTCAAATGCTATGGAAACCTAAATCTGATGATTTTTCGGGGTTAGGGGTGATTGAAGTATATCCGGCGGCAACTTTAAAACAGTACAATTCAATCAACAGTGCTTACAAAGAAAAAAAAGACCAAGAGCCACGAATCAAAATCCTCCAAAAGTTGGGCGAATTTTATACAAATCTAACGGACTATCAAGGCTTATTGGAAGATGCCGACTTGGTTGAGTGCCAAAGATTTTTTAGATGGCGATGTAATGCTTTTTGACGACAAAGACTTTGACACCATTCAAAAAGAAGGTTGGATATGGGTAAAGTCTAAAAAATAAAAGACGTAATTTCACGTGAATATTTTAAAACATTATTAACAACAGTTCGGACAGTTTCGAGTTTCTATTTTTTTGGTAAATACTTGATAATCAGTTAGTTATAATAAATATTTGAAATAGTATAACTAACTAATAATCTTTGACTTTTGACAAATAAGAATGTAACCCAGTCTTTAGGCTGTGCCTACCATAGTTTTCCTGAGAATCATTCTCAGGAAGCTAATTTCGGTAGTCTCCAGACTACCCGCCGTAGGCGCAGAAGCGCGAGAACGAGCAAGCGTAGGGTAAGGTTAAGATATTGATAATCAGATATTTATGTTAAATGTATTTACTTAGATTTTAGCAATGCGTGGCGGGTGCGCCTGCGGCGGGTAGTCGGAGACTACCGAAATAGGGCTTCGTAGTCTGAAGACTACGAAGAACGGTGATATTGTAAAGTATTGATTATCAATTATTTAACATCAAATTATACTACAACAAATCTCCACGTAGTATTGTATAAGAGGACTCCTCAATTTTGAGGAGTCCTCTTTCATCTTCCGTAAACTCTAAAAGCCCGCTCAAAAGAGCGTCAATATCTCTTACTACATTATTATGTCGTTTCTCAAATACTTCAGCTACTTTAAGCGAGGTGGTTAAGGCTTTTTCATTTTGAATAATGACTAAATTTTCCATTTTGGTATTTTTTAAGAGAATGAATATATGTTATTTCGGGAGGGTTTTCTCCAACATCCCCCGCAAATAATCTATTTCTTTTTGGAGGTCGGTGATGCGGGATTCGTATTGTTTTCGCTCTCCATCAGTTATTGCTTGAGGTTGTTGTAAAACTATATTTGCCCCTGTAGAATTATCGTGAGAGTTTTGGTTAAAAAACAGCTTATTTTCATCAAAACCCAACAAATCAAAGATTTTGACTTGTAAAACATCAGCAATTTCTTGCAAGCGGTTTAGTGAAATTTCGGTTTCTTCACGTTCAATTTTCCCATAACCATTGAGTGAGAGGTTGAGTTTTTTTGCCATATAATCTTGAGTATAATTACGCAATTCGCGGATTTTTTTGATTTTTTGTCCAGCTTTTAGTTTTTCATCCTGTGATTTTTCCATATCATTGTTTTTTGAATCAAATATATACTAAAAGTGATAAATAACTACTTATTGTGGTTAAATTATTTTATTTTTTCACTTGTATTATTCTTATTTTTGTAGTTGTATTTTACATTAAAGATTAGCTGCCTGTCCAAAAAATAATTAGCCATCAATCTAAAAAAATCCTAAAAATATGCAAGAACAAACTATTTACAACTTATTATCAAATAAACAGAGTCAGAAAATTGAGGGTTTCTTAGAAGAACAATTTTGGCAAATTATGGCTCAAAAAGGCTACGAAAAATCTCAATTAAAACTTATCGGCGAAAAATATTACATTTCTCATTTTTTAAAAGATGCAAAACTTCAAAATGGTATTATAAAAAATAATGGAATCTTCTCTTATATGAAGCCTTTCATAAGTGGTAGTTTTAAATCTGACTCTATTGAATTTGAACTTTTATTTAATATGGACAAAGAAGAATTTGAATTAAGAATACAATAGACTATGACAAATCAAGATTTTAAAAACTTAGAAACCAATAATAAATCAAATGATTTTGGATGCTTGTATGATTTTTGGAGGTTTATGGGCATTTCTATTGGGTTAATGTTAATTAGTGTATTTATAGGGGGGTGCGTTTCAAATTTACTACCTATGACCCTCTCCTTCGGAGAGGGCTAGGGTGAGGCAATAGAAACGCGTAAATTTGAAATGCACCCTTTATAGGGGTGGTTTTTGACGGAGATGAGTTTAAAAATGAATTTTTTTCAGAAAATGGGCAAGCCAATCATTTGAGAAACTATTTTTGGGGTACAATCATAGGCTCTATTGTATTGTTTATTTTAATTAAAACTTTGAAAAGTGAAAAATAATATAAGAATCCATATACTATCAATAATAGCAATATTTATTGTTTCCATTTTAGAGGTCAAAGCTCAAAACTATATCTATTTTGGTGATAATCAGTATGAAAGTACGAATACTTGGAAATTTAATACTCCTATGGGAGCAGGAGCAAATTGCTATTTAGATGCTACTGTTTCTAAAGCACCTAATAATGGTGGATATTTAATGCTATCAACTTCAGATGCTCATTTTGATTTTCAATATATTGGAGGACAAGTATTTGTTTTTCTTGAAGATGGAAGCCGAATCGTTTGTAATGATAAAGGAATACGTGATAGAGTAAACGATAGAGCAATAAGTCTATACTATTTCACAGCCGCTGAAATAGAAACTTTAAAAATCAAAAACATTGTCAGAATTCGTTTTACAATTATGAATAAAAATGTTCCCGCAGGGATGGCGGGTGCTGGTAATTACAGTGTTGATTTGCAGGGAGACTCTAGTTTTAAAACATCTGGTACTTTTCCAGATACATATTCAAGTTGGGATACCGTTTTGCCAAAGACTTCAGAAGAAATTGCAAAATTATTTGATGATTAATACTATGAAATCTCATAGTTAGTCGGAATTTCCAATTCCAACTCAAGAGTCAACGAGATTTTCAATCCCCATAAAGCCTTTTCTAGCCCAGAAAAGGCTTTTTGTATTTTATGCCTCTTTGCATTATTTTTACGTTATATTACATAAAAAAATACCCGAAATGGAAACTACAAAAACTAAAAAAGGGCTTGTAATCAAAAAAATAAACCCCAAAGCGTGGAATATTTATAAACCCAAAGATATTGTGGCAGTAGGCGGAATAGAAAAATTCAGCCAACTCATAGGGAATGATAAGGAAATTGAATTGCCCAAATTTGATTTTACAGAACAAGAATGGGAAGAAATGCTCAAAAAAGGAATATAAATCGATACAAAAATGAATTACCTTTTAGATGCAAATATCCTTATTCATTGTATTCGCAAATCTATTAGCCTGCCCAAAAACAGTTTTATTTCAATCATCACAGTAGGAGAATTAAAATCTTTTGCTTTACGCAACCGTTGGGGGTATTTGAAACAATCAAATTTAGAAACTTTGCTAAAAAGCTTCCCTATCCTTGAAATAGACGGAGATTTGGTAGATACGTATGCGATTGTGGATACTTTTAGTCAAGGTTTACTGATAAATGACCCACTTCCGACGGGAATGTCAGCCAGAAATATGGGTAAAAATGATATTTGGATTGCCGCAACTGCGCTTTATTTTGATATGGAGCTATACACTCAAGATAATGATTTTGACCATCTGACACATATCGGTTTAAAATTGAATAAAAGCTTTATTTAAGAATTAGGTCCCAGCTAGTCGGAATTTGCAATTCCGACTTCCGAGTCAAAGGATTTCCAATCCAAAAAAAAGCCTTTTCCATTCCAGAAAAGGCTTTTTTAATTTCCTCGAATTTTGTTTATTCTTGAAGCAAAATCTCAAAATGAATAAAGAATCTTATTCATATAAAGCCTACATTATTCAGAATAAAAAAATGAAAACAACCGAAAAACCTTTAAAAATAGACCTAAATGAAGAACTTTTGCAAAAAATTAAAAAAGCACTCAAAGAAAAACCCATAGGACAAGATAAAATGAAAAGAGCCAAAGAATTATTCGCCAAAGGAATTCCTGATTGGGATAAATTGACTTAAATAGACCAGCTAGTCGGAATTTGCAATTCCGACTTCAGAGTAAAAGGATTTATAATTCGCCAAAAAAGCCTTTTCTATCGCAGCAAAGGCTTTTTGGAATTTTAAGGCATTTTGTTTAGATTGCATTTGAAATCAAATAAAAAAACAATGGTATTGAAAGAGCAGATTATCAAAGATTTGGATAGTATTGTCAATTTACAATTGCTCAATCAGTTGTTTGAATATATCCAAATCATCAAGAAAACGGCTATTACCCTCCCCAATAACCGAAATAAGGTATTGGCTTTTGCGGGTATAATCGACGAAGCCGAGGCAAACGAACTAAAGCAAACAATTACTCAAGAATTTAATCATATTGAAGGTGAATGGTAGCTACTCTTGCATTAGACACTAATATTGCCATAGATTTTTTGAATGGCAAACCAACAATTGTTAACTTAATCAGTCAATATGAATCCATTTGTTTGCCAATTACAGTTTGTGGTGAGCTACTCTTTGGCGCAAAGAACTCAGGAAATGCTATCAAAAATATCCAAAAATATCAAAATTTTATAGATACTTGTTTAGTGCTAGAAACTAATCAACTCATTGCCAATGAATACGCTAATACAAGGCTAGAATTAAAAGCCAAAGGTAAGCCTATTCCTGAAAATGATATTTGGATTGCCGCCATTTGTATTGTTAATGACATTCCTTTGATTTCTCACGATAAGCATTTTGAAAATATTGATAAGCTACAACTGATTAAACCACATATGATTTAGACAAAAAAAAAC
>JALONS010000336.1 GCA_025454855.1 Arcicella sp. | reverse complement strand
TTTTGAGCCAGATAATACTATTTTCAAAAACTACCACTATATTCCTCAGTTTTTAGAAAACCTCATTTGGAATTACGCCTACCTTAACGCAGGATTAACAATCAACTTCAATGGTCAGAAGTACTTTTCACAAAACGGGCTTTTTGATTTATTGAGTAAGTATTCCGCTGAAGATGAAAGGCGTTACCCTATCATTCATCTGAAAGGAAACGATATTGAAATTGCTCTTACGCACGGAAACCAGTATGGCGAAGAGTACTACTCTTTCGTGAACGGACAGAATACCACGCAAGGAGGTACGCATTTGCAGGCATTTAGAGAAGCAATTGTAAGAACAGTTCGGGAGTTTTATAAAAAAGACTATGCCCCCGAAGATGTTCGGGCGAGTATTGTGGGAGCAATAGCTGTAAGAGTTCAAGAGCCTGTTTTTGAGTCACAGACCAAGACAAAATTGGGTTCAAGCACCGTTTCGCCAGACCCTAACTCGCAGTCAATCAGAAGTTTTATTGGTGATTTTGTCAAAACAAACCTTGATAATTATCTCCACAAAAATCCCACTACTGCCGATGCTATTAAAAAACGGATTGAGCAATCGGAACGTGAAAGAAAAGATATGGCAGGGATTAAAAAACTTGCTAATGAGAGAGCCAAAAAAGCCAATTTACACAATAAAAAGTTACGAGATTGCAGAATACATCTAACGGATGAGAAATCTGATGATAGATACGAAACAATGCTTTTTATAACCGAAGGAGATTCAGCCAGTGGTTCAATCACAAAATCTCGGAATGTACAAACGCAAGCCGTATTTAGTTTAAGAGGAAAACCCTTAAATTGCTTCGGACTCACTAAAAAGATTGTGTACGAAAATGAGGAATTTAACTTATTACAACACGCTCTGAATATTGAAGAAGGATTGGAAGGGCTACGTTATCACAAAATAATTATTGCAACCGATGCCGACGTGGATGGTATGCACATTCGATTATTAATGATGACATTTTTCTTGCAGTTTTTTCCTGATTTGGTGAGAAATGGACACTTGTATATTTTGGAAACGCCATTATTTAGAGTTAGAAATAAAAAAGAAACCATTTATTGTTATACCGACGAGGAAAGACAGAATGCCATCGCTAAGTTAAGCCCGAAACCAGAAATCACCCGTTTTAAAGGTTTGGGAGAAATTTCACCCGAAGAGTTTGGTAAGTTTATTAACGATGACATCAGGCTTGAACCAGTTATTCTGACTAAAGACACCACGATTCCTAAAATCCTGACGTATTTTATGGGTAAAAATACACCCGACCGTCAGAAATTTATTATTGATAACTTAATTATAGAAAAAGACCCTGCCGAACTGGCAGCCTAAATTTCAGTTATCAGTAAACAGTAACCATTGCTCATTTGGATTTACTGATAACTGTTTACTGATAACTGTTTATTGATACCATGTCCCTTGAAGATTTAAGAAACCAAATTGATTCATTAGATAATCACCTACTTGAAATTCTGAATAAAAGAATGGAGGTAGTAAAACAAGTTGGAGAACTAAAAAAGAGTACACAAACGGTTATTTATCGTCCAGAAAGAGAGAAGCAGATAGTTGATAGGCTTGATGCTATGAATAATGGACTCCTCAACAGAGCTGCTATTGAGGCAATTTATTTAGAAATCTTTGCCGTATCAAGAAACCTTGAATTGCCCGAAAGAATTGCTTATTTAGGTCCTGAGGGCAGTTTTACGCATCAAGCTGCTGAGAGTAGATTTGGAGCAATGAGTGATTATTTAGCCCTTCCGAACATTCGTTCAGTATTTGAAAGTATTGATACGGGTAGAGCAAGGTTTGGAGTAGTGCCGATTGAGAACAATTTGGAGGGAATCGTGAAAGAAACGATTGATTTACTGAATGAAACTGATTTGAAAATTGTTGCAGAAGTGGTGATTTCAGTTCATTTTACTTTTGCTACGAAAGCTGAAAAACTTTCCGATATCAAACGAATTTATTCAAAAGACATTGCTTTTGGACAGTGCGAGAAGTTCTTAAATGATTATTTTGGTGGCAAAGAAGATGACTTTTTTGTTCAGGTAGATTCTACTTCAAAAGCGGCTAAATTAGCTAATCAAGAGACGGATTCAGCTGCGATTTGCTCACATATTGCTGCTAAACTTTTTGATGTACCCATTCTGTTTGACAATATTCAAGATTCTGCACAGAACAGAACTCGCTTCTTTATCATTGGAAAAGACTTTATTAACCAAAAAAGTGAAAATGATAAAACAACCATTATCGCCCACTTGCCAGATGATGGAAAACCGGGGACTTTAGTAAGGTTTTTGCAAGAGTTTGAAAATCAAGGAATTAACCTATTGAAAATTGAAAGCCGCCCTGTAAAAGAAGGAGAGCAATTTAACTTCTGGTTTTTGATGGAATTTGATGGCTATTTCTTAGATGAAAGTGTACAAAAAATCATGGCAAAACATACCTCAGAAATAAAGTGGTTGGGTAGTTATGTAAAGATGGTCTAATTACAATTTTGCTTGCGAAAGTATTTCGGTACAAGTTATTTTATCAGTTGCAATTTGTTGTTTTAATTCTTCTAATCCGCTGAATTTCTGTTCATTACGAATTTTTTGGATAAATTCGACTGTGAGATTTTCTCCGTAAATTTCACGGTCGAATTCAAAAATATTTACCTCAATGGTCTTGGTTGTCCCATCTACTGTTGGGCGATTACCAATGTTCAACATTCCACCAAATTCTGTATCATTGTAATATACTTTTACAGCGTACACACCATTGACAGGAATCAGTTTGGCAACCTCTCGTACTTGAATATTTGCCGTAGGAAATCCAATTGTTCTGCCAATTTGTTTTCCCTTTACTACGATGCCAGAAATTGAGTAATTTCTGCCTAAAAAATGGTCAGCCATTTGAATATCTCCCTCTTGAATTGCCTTTCTTATTTTAGAAGAGCTAACTCCTACATTTTCTATATCTTGTCTTAAAATTTCTTCAACAGCAAATCCATATCTGGTTTGATTCGCTTTCAGATAATCAAAACCGCCTTCTCTATTTTTACCAAAACGATGGTCAAAACCAATGACAAGTGTTTTAGTACCAATGGTTTGAATCAGTATTTTTTGAATGAACTCCTCGGAAGATAACTCCGAAAATTCCCTCGTGAACGGTATAATTAGTAAATGTTGTACCCCATTTTTCTCTAATAACGCTATTTTTTCATCAAGGGTTGATAATAGCATAACCGATTGATTATCAGGAGATATGACTGACCGAGGGTGAGGGTAAAAGGTAATCACTACACTTTCGCCAGCGGTTTGTTGGGCTATTTCATTAAGCCTATTCAAAATTTTACGATGCCCTAAATGCACTCCATCAAAAGTACCACTGGTTACTACCGCATTTTCTAATTTTATAAATTCTTTTATTCCGTAATAAACATTCATCTTATCGTTGCTCCTTAAAGGATACCCGTAGTTTTTTCTTTTCTTGATTCTATAAATTGTTCAATCGTTAAAGCGTTGTTTACGTGAAATTCACCAATACGTTCACGTCTGAGAGATTTTAAATAAGCTCCTGAACCACAAGCAACGCCAAAATCTCGCACTAAACTTCTAATGTAAGTACCTTTGGAACAGACGATTGAAAATGATATTTCTGGGAAATGGTTGGTGTCTATTTCAAATGTTGAAATCTCAACTTCCCTCGATTTGATTTCAACATCAGCGTCCGTTTTTCCTTTTCGTGCCAATTCGTAGAGCCGCTTCCCATTGACTTGAATTGCAGAATAAATAGGCGGAATCTGTAAAATTTTGCCAGAAAGCGATTTGACCGCATCTCCCATGACAGTTTGAGTAATATGCTCCGTGGGAAAATCAGCATCAAAATCCGTTTCTAAATCAATTGAAGGTGTCGTTTTCCCTAATACTAATACCCCCGAATATTCCTTTTCTTTTGCTTGATAATTATCAATCTGCTTGGTCATTTTACCCGTACACAAAATCAACAGTCCAGTTGCTAACGGGTCAAGTGTACCCGCATGACCAATTTTTTTAAATTTACCCGCAAATTTTAACTTTTTTGTTACGTCAAAAGATGTCCAAGTGAGCGGTTTATCAATTAAAATAACCTCACCAGGGTCAGGTAAAGGCGGTTGTTGTATATGCTTCTTTTCGTCCATTAATTACTACCGATTGCCAACATTCCTAAAATAACAATACCGACTACAATTCGATAAATACCAAAATATTTGAATCCGTACTTGCTAAGAATTGTAATGAAAAATTTGATTGCTAATACCGCTACCACGAAGGCGACAAGATTGCCAATACCCAACAGTTTTAGTTCATGGCTTGAAATTGTCCCTTCATTTTTGATAAATTTCAGTAATTTATAACCTGTTGCGGCTGCCATGGTGGGAACTGCTAAAAAAAAAGAAAACTCTGCCGCAACGCTTCGGGTGAGTCTCTGCTGCATTCCGCCGATAATCGTAGCGGCACTTCTACTCAATCCAGGAAACATTACTGCCAAACATTGAT
>JALONS010000065.1 GCA_025454855.1 Arcicella sp. | reverse complement strand
TTTTTTGCTGTAACAACTACACTAATTATTCTTAAACTAAAACACACTACAATGAAAATCTTTCCGCCAGAAGATTATTCATGGGTCAGCCATTTAGTAGATATAAAAAAGGTTTTCTTGGCTTTTTTTATATTCACGGTTCAAATCCCTAACTTATTTTCACAGACTTCATCAGTATTCTTGAAATCTGAAGAATCCTTGATGGAAACCCACCGAAAACAAACTGAAAAAGCACTATTCAGTTTATCGAAACGGCTACAATCAGAAGCCAAAAAATCCCATCGACAAACCTTACAAATAGCCCAAAAACATCAGTGGGAGTTACAGAAAACCTTACCCGATGGACGTATATTGGCTTTGCAAGGGGTTGATGAGTTTGAAAACCCTATTTACTACATTACCCACGGGCAAGTATCCGCTTCGGCTTGTACTCGTACAAACTCGTTATATTTAGGTGGCAGTTTGGGGGTTAATCTGAGTGGAGCCAGTTCATTAGTAAAAGATAAATTGGGCATTTGGGACGGTGGTTTAGTAAGAAGTACCCACCAAGAATTAGGCGTTGGTCGGATAAAACAGATTGATACCCCACCCTACCTCAATGAACATACAACTCACTTGGCAGGTATTTTAATTGGAGCAGGCATTAATAAACAAGCTCGAGGAATGGCTTACGGAGGCAATCTGAAAGTATGGGATTTTGGCGATGATGTATCAGAAATGGCGTTTGCTGCCAAAAACTTATTAGTTTCTAATCATTCTTACGGAGTTTTAGCAGGCTGGGTTTTTAATCCCGACCGTAACGGAATTGTTTTCGTGGATGATAAATTAAAATGGGAATGGTGGGGCGATACCACTATGTCTAAAACGGAAGACTACCGATTTGGTTTTTACGATAAAAAATCGAGTGATATTGATAAAATTGCTTACAATGCACCTTATTATCTCATCGTAAAGTCGGCAGATAATAAAAGAACGGAAAACGGACCACCCGCAGGCACGCCCTACTACCTAAGAAATACGAATACCAAAAGTACGGTGAGCCGTAGTAGAAATGATGGTTTTGATACGATTCCGATGGATGGTAACGCCAAAAATATTATTACCGTAGGAGCAATTGATGGGGGTGATGTAGTACCAAGCCTTCCAACAGATATTAAAATGTCGGCGTACAGCAGTTGGGGACCTACCGACGACGGACGGATAAAACCTGACATCGTAGGAACTGGCGATGGTATTTTATCTGCCTCCGCCAATAGTGATGATGCCTATGCAAACTTAAATGGTACTTCGGTAGCTGCTCCAAATGTAGCGGGTTCTTTATTGCTGTTGCAGGAATTTTACGCTCGGAAAAACTATGGTTTTTTAATGCGTGCAGCCACACTAAAAGGTTTGGTTTTACACACTGCCAACGAAGCGGGTACGTCACAAGGTCCTGATTATCAATTTGGTTGGGGACTATTAAATACGGAACGAGCCGCTCAAATTATTGAAAACAGAAGCCAAAATCATTTTATTTCTGAAACTGTACTATATCAAAATTCTACGAATACTTTTCAAATTGTGGCTTCTGGAAAAGAACCTATCCGAGCTACTATTTGTTGGACAGACCCCGAAGCCTCCCCTACCGAAGTGAAACCAGAAAATGTGAATAGTCGCAAGCCTAAATTAATCAACGATTTAGATATGCGGATAAACGACGGACAAAATACTTTTTCGCCATGGGTTTTGAACCCCGACGCTCCCAGTCAGGCAGCAATCAGAGGGGATAATTTCAGAGACAATATCGAACAAATTTTTATCGAAAAACCCGTAGCAGGGAAAACCTACACCATTACGATAAATCATAAAGGAACGACTTTAAAGGGAGATATTCAATATTATGCCTTGATAGTCAGTGGAATAAGTGGAACGCCTTGCCAAATGTCAGCTTCTATTGCCTCGGCGGGTAATACTTCATTATGCAAGGGAACGGTAAGATTATTGACTAATTCAGGCACTAACCTTTCATACGTTTGGAATTGGAACGGTCAGCCAATCCCAATGTCCAACACGGCATCTTACACGCCCAAAGTAGCAGGCAAATACAGTGTTACGCTTACACAAGGAAAATGCACTGCCACCTCCCCTGCCATCGTCGTTGAAAATGCTCAAACACCCATCATTACATCGGATAATGGTACCAATCTTTGTAATGCTAACATCAATTTAAGTGTAAAAAACCTCACAGGAACAGGTATTACCTACCAATGGTTAAAAGATAACAAGAATATTTCCAGAGCCACCTCACCAACATTAAACATCTCAGAATCAGGGGTTTATTCTGTTATTACTAAGCAGAATAGTTGCTCTGCCACCGCCACTCCGTTGGTTATCACGAGTATCGGAAGCACTGTTACCACTAAACCAAGTACAGGTAAATATTTATTAATTGCTGGACGTACAATTACCATACAAGCCGTTACCGCTAATAATTCAGCCCTTAGTTATCAATGGTTTAGAGACGGCATAGCCATACCCAATGCAACCCAAGCGAATGTAAAGATTAATCAAGCTGGAAAATATACAGTGCGAGTTACACAGGGAAAATGTATTTCATTGTCGGGTGTGGTTGAGTTTAGCTTGGTGAGGAATAGCAGGATGGCGGTCTCAGAAGAAGAAGAAATTGAGCCACAAAATTTACCTGTTGAAAGTTTTATTTTATCCCCAAACCCTACGAATGAATGGCTTAAAATTCAGTATTTTCAGTCAGAAAAAACCGTTGAGATACCACATTTTGAAATCATTAATTCTTTTGGAATGAGCATCTTATCGGATAAATTAGAAGAAACACAAATATCTTTTTTCAGTAAAGAAATCAATGTTCAACATTTACCAACGGGAGTATATTTTGTGAGAATAATAGATGGGGGAAAGGTTTTAGTAAAGAAGTTTGTGAAGAGTGCTTATTGAGTGTTATACACTAACCCTATACCTTCAACAAAAAACTTTTCAGATTCAATGATAAGCCCTTTTCTTATTTGCAAGACTTTTTCAATATTTCCTTTTTTATATTCCTTTCTCATTTCATCATTTATGAAATATTCTTGAAATTGACCTTTATATTCCAAATTCAGCCAATGAGACAAATTCTTTGTTTGTCTTGGAATATTATCTAATGAATTAAATTTTTCAACAACAAGAATGGTATTTTCTGAGACATTGGAATTCTCAATATCGCTAAATAATTTAAAAGTTCTATAACCTTCAATATTTTCAGCATTAATACTTAATCCATCCAAAATGTTACTTTCTCTTAAAGAATAATTAAGCATAAATGAGGCAAGAGCCTTTGCTCTAACACTTCCCATTGTTACTTTGTCGGGAAATTCCAAAGTATCAAATTTCTCGCCCAAACTATCATAATATATTGGACTATCAGATTTACCTTCAATAAAATCTTGAAATTTATTATAGGCTAATCTCTGTTTAGTCAAATTGTAAATAGTGAAGTAATTAGAATAAGTGGTAATCCAAAACCATTCTTTTAATATCCTTAATTGTGAATCTGTTGGGTTTTCTATTTTATTAAAAAAATCAGTTATAAAGATTAATTGGCTATTATAGGGAAGAAGTTTGCTATCCAAAACAAGTAGGTCTTCGTATAGAAATTTAACAGCAATAATTATACTCTTGACAGTTTTACGAGTAATTTCTATAAAATCAGACCTTCTTGCTAATACCTCTATTTTTTTATTATCGTTCTTGGAAAACTGATCAAAATAAACGCCTCCAAAAGAATTAGTTATACATTGAAGAATGACCTCCCTTTTTTGGTTTTTAAAGTTATAAATTTCTAAATCTTCCAAAAGATTATCTATTTCTGAGGCAAGTCTAAAATTTTCATCTTTATTAAAAGATAATGCTGAAATTGCCCAATCAGACGACATTTTTACACCCGCAGTATTAAGTCTTTGGAATATATCTATTGCCTCAGTGATAGAACCTCCAAAGATATTGATAGAGGGTAATTCATATTTTTGAAATATCTGACTTATGTTTTCATACTTTTCTAATAAATCATTATTCACTGATTCATCAAAGTCAAAAAGAGAGAGTTGCTTCTGAAATGAAAAAAACTCCTTTGCATCTATTAGCTTATATATCGGGATTTGATAATATTCTAAATGAGAAAAATCTTTTTTCTTATTCATTTCAAAAGCACCATCTCCCTGTAAATTATAGACTATATTAAACTCTTTAAACCAATTAATATCATCCCGTTGTAATTTTGTTTTTTCCGGATTAACCAAACATCCAAATAAAAGTGATAGTCTTTGATAGCCATCTAAAATATAGAAATAGTCATTAGTTGCTCTTTCAGGAATTTTATAAAATCCAATTTCTTTTGATTCAAATTTATAAAAATCTTCGTCTGATTTAAAGTCAGGTCTCCAAAGCAAAATGCTACCTATTGGATAACCCTTTTGGATACTGTCAAATAACTCTAATTTTTTATTATTATCCCATACAAAATCACGCTGGAAGGCAGGAACTTGGATTTTACCCAGTTGAAAATCTTCGATATATTCTAATAAATTTCGTTTATCAGGCTTGATTTTGATATTTTCACTCATAATAAATCATTAATTTTTTGAAGGATTATTTCTAATTCTTTTGAATTGGCACGTGCTTCTAAATTTTTTCTGGTAATATTTTTTGATTCAAAAAGCATTGGAAATCGTGCTTTGAAATTGTCTTTTTTACCATCTATCTTCAAAAACTGCATACTTTCTTTTCTGAAAGTCTTTTTATCGGCTTCTTCAATATCATGATATAGATTACGCAACTCTTCTTCCAATTGGTCAAAATTTTTATCGGGAAGTCCTTTTTCTAAATCAAAAAAATCTTTTTGAATAGGTTTTAATTTTAAATAAGCTCGTTTGAAATTATCATTACCTACAATCTCATTGAAAATTTCATCAGGCAAGTAATTTTCAATTTCTCTTTTCTGTGTAACATGGTAATCCGAATTTTGCTTAATTATGGCAAGTGTAGCCATTTTATCGCCTGCTACTTCTTGATTAGTTGGGAATCTTTTGTCACTGTCTATGATAATTAAAGTCCTTAAATAAGTCTGACTTTCTTTCGGAAAATCAGACTTATTCTTTTCAAATCTATCTTTTAATCCATTGATAACATTAACAATATTACTTCCCCCACCATTTATATAAGTCAACCAACCATTATCATAGTATTTCTTTATTTTTTGCCCTAACTCTTTGAAATTCTTAATTAAAGCATCGATGAAATACCTATCATAGTCCATATTTTCTAAAATAACAGTAAGAGGTTTATGTAATATTTCATGAGCCTCAATTAGTGAAAATGCGGTAGTTTCTTGATTAGAAATAAGTAATTTCTTCTTATTTCTCCCTATATTAAGACTTGCAACTACTTGACTATCAATTTCTTCCTTATGAGATAGCCTTAAATGTTTGTACCATTCAGATTCTTTAATAACAGTATAGTTTTCATTATCTCCAATAAATAAAAAATGTCTGTCCTTAGAAGTATGCCAGATTTTTTCAATCAAATCTAAATGCCTTTCATTAGGATTTTGAAAAATATCATTTGAAAATGAATAGGTCATTTCTTTTCTTGTGCTTTTCTAATTTCAATAACTTCTTTTAAACTTTCATTAAAAATTCCTTCTGGCCACCATTCCACTTCTCCATCGGAATCTACTTCAATTAATTTTATTGAACTTTCATTTCGTTCTTCATCAAAATCAACATAATAAATTGCCAAATCATCTTTACTTATTGTCCCATCTGCAACTAATTTTCTTAATCTTAATACAAAGTTTAAAGAATGAGTTTCTATTAGATAATGTTTATGCTTATTATTCAAAAATGATTCTACAAATCTTTGAGCTAAATTGCCATGAGCGGCAGGATGTAAGTGGGTTTCTGGTTCTTCAATAATTATCAAAGTTGGTTCTTCGTCAGGAATATAAGATCTAACAACTAATGGAAGAGCTTGATGAATTCCTTGCCCAACATTGACAATATTTATTGGAGATAATTCTTCATTTGATATTGTAACTTGATATTGAATTTCAGTTTTGGCATCAATCTTTAAAACGTCTAATTTCCAATTTTCGAAATTAGCCTCATACCATTTACTTACCATGTTCAATAATTCTTGATTTTCATTAAAGTCTTGAATTAATGTTAGATAGGCATTCCTTCCATCCTTACCAATTTTAGGGTACTCTTCAACACTCATTGAATAAGAAGATTCAGGAATTGCCCTAAATGCTGTAATATAATCAATGTTTAATTTCAACGTTTTGAATTTAGTACCATTTTGTAGAAATCCTTTTGTCTTTATCTTATTTATATCTAATTCAAGACCATTGTGTACATATTGCAATATCCCATTTTTTGAGATTATTACTTCTAATTGTTCCTCGTCGCTTAAAAGCTCTATTTCTAAACTTGTTATGGCATTTCTATTATACACTAAATCTTCAAAAGATGTACCTAACTCTATGGTATCATCTCCAACTTTATTTTGCCAATTTACGGGTGCAGTAAAATCTCCGCTTAAACTCCCTGCAATTAAAGTTGGCAATTTTACTACAGCACTTTTCCCAGAATTATTTTTACCAATAAGTACAGTAATGGGTTTAAGCTTTAGTGTTTGCTTTTCCTTAAAAATTTTATAGTTTTTAAAAGAGATTTTGTTTATCATTTCAGTTTTCAGTAAATTATTTATTCTCTCTTAAAATTGTTTCAATAAAGTTTTGAAACAATCTTATCCCAATTTCTTATAACGAATCCGTTTGGGCGTAGCATCGTTACCCAAACGCTTTTTGCGGTTTTCTTCGTAATCAGAGAAGTTGCCTTCAAACCAATACACTTGAGAATCTCCCTCGAAAGCTAAAATATGCGTTGCAATTCTATCTAAGAACCAACGGTCGTGAGAAATCACTACCGCACAACCCCCAAAGTTTTCTAAGGCTTCCTCTAAGGCACGGAGCGTGTTTACGTCCAAATCGTTGGTAGGTTCATCTAATAATAAAAGGTTTGCACCTTCTTTCAACATCATTGCCAAATGCACACGGTTGCGTTCTCCACCCGACAGATTCCCGATTTTCTTTTCTTGGTCAGCTCCGTTAAAGTTAAATTTACTCACATACGCACGGGCATTCACTTGTCGCCCGCCCAAAAGCGTCATTTCCGTACCACCCGAAACGGTTTCAAATACTGATTTCTCCGCCTTCAATTGGTTGTGTTCTTGGTCAACGTAAGCCATTTGAACCGTATCTCCTACTTCAAATGAACCCGAATCTGGTTTTTCCTGACCTGTAATCAGTCTGAAAAGGGTTGATTTACCCGCACCGTTCGGTCCAATAATTCCCACAATTCCCGCAGGGGGTAAAGAAAATGTCAGGTTTTCAAATAATAGTTTATCTCCATAAGCCTTCGTTACGCCTTGCACTTCAATTACTTTATTACCAAGGCGTGGACCCGCTGGGATAAATAACTCTAATTTATCTTCTTTTTGTCGGTTTTCTTCCGACATCAATTTGTCGTAAGCATCTAAACGAGCTTTTGATTTTGCCTGACGAGCCTTCGGAGCCATTCTCACCCACTCCAATTCTCGCTGTAAGGTTTTCTGACGGCGAGATTCAGTTTTTTCTTCCATCGCCAAACGGTTTTGCTTCTGCTCTAACCACGAAGAGTAGTTTCCTTTCCAAGGAATGCCCTCACCTCTGTCTAATTCCAAAATCCAACCTGCCACGTTATCCAAGAAATAACGGTCGTGCGTTACGGCAATCACTGTTCCTTTGTATTGGCGTAAATGTTCTTCTAACCACAAAACCGATTCAGCATCCAAGTGGTTGGTAGGTTCATCCAATAACAAAACATCTGGTTCTTGTAATAACAATCGACACAAAGCCACACGGCGTTTTTCTCCTCCCGAGAGATTTGCCACGTTGGCATCAGACGGCGGGCAACGCAATGCGTCCATCGCACGTTCTAAGCGTGCATCTAACTCCCAAGCATTGTAGTGGTCGAGTTTCTCTTGAACTTCTCCCTGACGTTCTAATAATTTATCAAAATCAGCGTCGGGGTCGCCAAAGGCTTCATTTATTTCATCAAATTCTTTTAATAAATTGACAATTTCAGCAACGCCTTCTTCCACGATTTCCTTTACCGTTTTGGTAGGGTCGAGTTCGGGTTCTTGCTCCAACATTCCCACTGAATACCCTTGTGAGAATACTACATCACCCGTGTAACTTTTATCTTTTCCTGCAATGATGCGTAAAAGTGATGATTTACCCGAACCGTTGAGACCCAATACCCCAATTTTTGCTCCGTAGAAGAACGAAAGGTAAATGTTTTTTAAGATTTGTTTTTGAGGGGGAACGGTTTTAGAAACCCGTTCCATCGAAAATATAATGGTTTCTTGACTCATTTTAGTTTTAAATAATTATGTATTCAAAGATAGTACAATCAATGATGTAGCCCAAATTTTCTGCCTTAATCGTTCGAGGATAAAATTTGTAGATTCATTTCTTAAAATTTACTTTTGTGAAAACATCAAAATAAGTTTATGTACAGCGTTTACGGAATTAAAAATTGTGATACCATGAAAAAAGCCACCACTTGGCTAACGGAAAATAATATTCCGTTTGAATTTCATGATTATAAAAAAGAAGGTATCTCCGAAGCAAAAATTAGAGAATGGCTCGGTCAAAAGCCTTGGGATGTACTCATTAATAAAGCAGGTACAACTTGGAAGAAACTCACGGAAGAAGAAAAAGCTACTGATGAAAATAGTGCCATAAAATTGATGATAGAAAAACCATCCATGATAAAACGACCCATCGTAGAGCTTGATAAAATTGTGGTGATGGGATTCAAAAGTGAGGATTATAAGCAAATTTTTAAATAAATTCTGAATGAAAATATCGTTTATCGGAGCAGGAAATGTGTCTTGGCATTTAGCCCAAGCCCTCGAAAATGCAGGACATGGTATTGAGGAAGTTTACAGCAGGAATATTAAAAATTCGGAAGAACTAACCCAATATTTGTACAATGCCAAAGTACAAAAAGACCTAAACTTTGCTGATTCCCAAGCCCAAGTCTTTTTCTTGTGCGTCACCGACGACTCCATGCTGGAAGTTGCCAAGCAATTAGTGCTTCCTGAAAACTCAATGCTTATCCACACTTCGGGTAGTAAGTCGCTGGGAGAGTTGGATGAATTGCTCAGGTTGAACAGCGATGTTACCATAAAAACAGGGGTATTTTATCCATTGCAGACCTTTACTAAAAATTTTAAAGTCAATTTTGCCGAAATTCCTATCTGTATTGAATCAGAAGAAGAGGATGTGGAAAAAGTGTTGATAAAGTTGGGGCAAGATATTTCAGACATTACTTATTTGGTTAATTCTGAAGAGCGACGAGTGCTACACGTAGCAGCAGTATTTGCCTGTAACTTCACAAATCACCTTTGGGGAATTGCTCAAGAAATCGTGGAAGATAATGATTTAGAGTTTAAATTATTAAAACCACTGATTCACGAAACGTTCCGCAAAGCAATGTCTGCAAACGATATTTTCAAAGCCCAAACGGGTCCAGCTCGTAGAGGAGACAATAAAATTATTAATCAACATCTCCTTTTTCTGAAACAACAACCTGATTATCAACAAGTTTATAGAGTTTTATCAGAGGGCATTTTGAAGAAAAAGTAACACAGGTTTCCAACCTGTAAATAAAATCAACATTATTATCGGATAGGTTAAAACCTATCTTACGAAAATGACTCAAGAAAAATTCAAAAATATAACCACTTTCGTCTTCGATATTGATGGCGTAATGACAGACGGTTCTGTTCATGTTTTAGAAACAGGTGAACATTACCGAGTATTTCATATCAGGGACGGATACGCCATTGAGCGTGCCGTACAGGCGGGTTACAGGATATGCGTCATCACGGGTGGAAAGCACGAAGGCGTGCGAAAGCGTCTGCAAAACCTGAAAATACACGATATTTTCATGGGGTCGGGTGGCAAGAGCAAATTGGAAATTTATAAAAATTGGTTGGCAGAATCAGGCATTGCGGAAGAGAATATTCTATACATGGGAGATGATTTACCCGACTATGAAGTAATGTCTCGTCCAGATTTATTTGCTACCTGTCCCGCCGATTCTTGTGATGAAATTCTATCCATTGCTAATTACATTTCCCCTAAAAATGGAGGAAAAGGAGCTGTTCGTGATGTTATTGAGCAGGTGATGCGGGGAAAGGATGAGTGGTTGAAGTTTTAATAAAAAATCCTCGCTGTTAATAATAGCGAGGATTTTTTATTACATTTCTTTTCTAATTTGTTCTACAAATTCCATTTTGACAGAAGCCAGATTAGCAATTTTTTCATTCGAAAAATCTGTGCCTGTAATGAGATTAATCACAAATTGACGATTCTTTCTATTAGATTCCGTTTCAACTCCCTTCTCAATTCCCTGAATAAAAAGTTCGTCTTCTTCTATTTTAATATATTTTGATATCGAATCCATAATTTTCTTTGAAAACTTTATCATATTGGTTTCCTTCTGATGCAGAACTCTTTTTTCTCATAAAACGTACTTCATATAGGTATTCAAGTCTTTATCTCCACGCCCTGAAAGATTGATGACGATGGTTTCATTGGGTTTTGCGTCCAAATATTTCAAGACTGCCAAAGCGTGTGCTGTCTCAAGTGCGGGAATAATACCTTCTAATTTAGAAAGTTCTAAGGAAGACTCTAATGCTTCTTCATCCGTAATGGCGTAAAATTCTGCCCTTTTAGTATCCCAGAGATGGGCGTGCATGGGTCCAATACCTGGATAGTCTAAACCTGCTGAAATAGAATGAGGCTCAACCACCTGACCATCAGGAGTTTGCATCAACAAACTTTTACTTCCGTGCAACACGCCCACTTTTCCTAAGAAGGTTGTGGCGGCTGATAATCCAGAAGTAACACCATGACCACCTGCTTCGGCAGCTATTAAACGGGTTTCTGTATCATCTAAAAAATGATAAAAAGCCCCTGCGGCGTTGGAACCACCTCCTACGCAAGCTATCACGTAATCGGGGGTTTCTTTACCCGTTTTTTCTAATAACTGACTCTTTATTTCTGCCGAAATAACCGACTGAAATCTCGCAACCATATCGGGATAAGGGTGAGGTCCTACCACCGAACCGATAATATAATGCGTATCAACGGGGTTATTTATCCAATGACGCATGGCTTCATTAGTAGCATCTTTAAGCGTTTTTGAGCCACTCATTGCGGGGCGTACTTCTGCTCCGAGCATTTTCATGCGTGCTACATTAGGAGCTTGACGTTCGATATCAATTTCACCCATGTAAACGATACATTCTAAGCCCATCAATGCACAAACTGTAGCCGTGGCTACACCGTGTTGCCCAGCTCCCGTCTCGGCTACAATTTTCTTCTTACCCAAACGTTTCGCTACCAAAATTTGTCCAATCGTATTGTTCACTTTGTGGGCTCCAGTATGGCATAAATCTTCCCGTTTTAAATAAACAGTAGTATTGTACTTTTCCGATAAACGTTTTGCTAAAAATAGAGGTGTGGGACGACCCACATAGTCTTTCAATAATGAATTGAACTCTTCTTGGAAAGAGGGTTCATTGATGATACTTAGATAAGAAACTCTGAGTTCTTCTACATTGGGATATAACATTTCTGGAATGAATGCACCCCCAAATTGTCCATAATATCCTTTTTGATTTACGTTATATTGTGATTGTGTGATTGTCATTTTAGTATTTATTTTACACTTCTATCATTTCAGGCTTTAAAATTCTGACTAATTCCTCTAATTTATCTATGTCTTTAAATGCAGGACTCACCTCAAATTTACTATTTACATCTAAAGCGTAAACCTTTAAATTTTGTATTTCAAGTGCTTTATGGGCATTTTCTAAATTGATTCCACCTGCCAAAAAGAAAGGTTTTTCATTGTCGTATTTACTCAGAATACTCCAATCGAAAGTAGTTCCATTGCCACCTCTTTCTGCCCCTTTCGTATCGAACAAAAAGAAGTCACAGTAAGGCTTATAGTTTTGGAGTTTCCCAAAGTAGAAATTTTCATCCACAGAAAATGCCTTGATAATATTTACCCCTTTCAATTTTAGATTTCTACAAAAATCAGGCAATTCTTCACCATGTAGTTGAACATAATCAAGATTATATTTTTTGTAATTTTCTAAGATATAAGATGCTGTTGCATTAACGAATACACCCACTTTTCGGGTTGTATGAGGGAATGACTTTAACAAATCCTCATCTAAGTCTTCGCCCACGAATCGGCTTGATTTTTCGTAAAAAATAAAGCCCATAAAATCTGGTTGAAGGGCTAATAATTGGCGGATATTTTCCGCATCACGCATACCACAAACTTTTAGGCGCATAATTTTCAAAGGGGGTCATAACAATTGAGCAAATTTACTGAAAATCAGTCAATTATAGTGGTAGTCAAAGATATAACTTACAATTGAGCAATCAAATTTGCCAAAGCCTTTGCTGGATTATCGGTTTTCATAAATGTTTCCCCCATTAAAAAACCACGATACCCAACAGATTTTAAAAGTTTTATGGTTTCCGCTTCAGCAATACAACTTTCTGAAATTTTGATGCAATTCGCTGGGATTTTATCCGCTAATTCCAATGAAGCATTCACATTTTGCTCAGAGAAGTTCTTGAGATTACGGTTGTTTACACCTACCACGTCTATATATTCGCAAAGACTACGATTCAGCTCTTCTTCGTCATGGATTTCTAACAGTGTTTCCATCCCTAACTCTTTCGTTAGTTTACCTAACTCTTTCACTCGTTGAGGACTCAAATTAGCCGCAATTAGCAAAATTACATCTGCTCCCAACGATTTTGCTTCGATAATTTGGTATTCGTCAATCATAAAATCCTTCCTAATCATTGGAATAGTAGGATTGGCTCTTCTGGCTCTCAAAAAATCATCATCTGAACCTCCAAAAAAGTCAATATCTGTGAGTACAGACAAACACGCTGCCCCTGCTTCTACGTATCCACGAGTAACCTCTTCGGGTGTAACATTGGCGTTGATGATGCCTTTTGAGGGTGATTTTCGCTTAAATTCTGAAATAATTCCTGTTGATGAAGGACTCGACAAGCTGGTTTTCAGCGAATTATTGATTTTGGCAAAATACCCACGCATTTCTAATTCCTTGACGGAAACTTGGACTTTTCTGTCGGCTACTTCTTGTTGTTTTCGGGTAATGATTTTATCTAAAATGGTCATTGTTTAGGGGTTGGAGGTTGGGATTTATGATTAAATCATGTTATTTTAAAATATTAATTCCTAAATCTCAACCCTTAAAGATTAATTATCAAAAACTCGTGATAAATCTATTTGTAAATCGGGGAGTGTTGTAGAAATTAAAATGTCTTCATCTGTAACTGGCTGTAAACCAATGTATTTGCCAGCTTCATTCAAAACATATACGAAAACACATTTGTCTTGTGGTTCAACCAGCCAATATTCTTTTACACCGTTTTCTTCATAGACTTCATACTTTTCTTTCATTTCTTTGCGTGTATTACCTGGCGAAAGTATCTCAATCATTAAGTCAGGGGCACCCACACAACCTTTATCATCTAATTTGTCTAAATCACAAATCACACAAATATCGGGTTGAACGATAGTGTGAACCTTGTCAGATTTATTTTTTTTGAGAGGTGTCAATCTTACATCAAAAGGTGCCGAATACACCTCACACTTTTTGTCTCGTAGATAAAGGTATATTTCTCCAAAAAGGTTTGATGATATTCGCTGGTGAATCCTCGCAGGGGCGGACATTGGAAAGATTTTACCTTTAATAATTTCAAGGCGTTCTTCAAAAGTCCATTTCAAATAATCAGCATATGTATAAGTGCCGTTAAGGTCTAATTCTGCGAATGTCATGGCATTACAAATTTTTTAAACGAAGTTAATGCTTTTCCACTTTCTAAAGATTCTCTTGCCTTAAAAACCGCATCGGAAACACTCAAAAGTTCATCAGCACAATACAGTGCCATTGCTGCATTGGCAATGACAACCTCCGTTTGAGCTTTCGTTCCTTTATTTTCAAGGATTGAAACCAAAATTTTAGCCGATTCCTCTACATTATTACCCCCGTGTAAGTCTTCTTGTTTACACTTTGTTAAACCTAATTGTTCAGGGGAGAATCTTTCTTTTCCTCTTTTGGTAATCAGTTCAAAATCAGAGGTCAATGAAATTTCATCGTAGCCGTCTAAACCATACAAAACCCCAAAATTGGTATCGGTCTTTTGGAATAACTGCCCATAAACGCCCAACACTTCTTCATGATAAACTCCTGTAATTTGTTTTTTTACTTGAGCTGGATTCAAAATCGGTCCCAACATATTAAAAAAGGTCTTCATACCCAATTCCTTACGAATTGGACCAACGAAACGCATCGCAGGATGAAATAACGGAGCGTGTAAAAAACAAATGCCAGCGTCTTCAATTTTGGCTTTCAAATAATTCTCATCGTTCGTGAATTTTACGCCCAAATATTCTAACACCGTAGAAGAACCCACCGACGATGAAACGCCATGATTACCGTGTTTAGCTACGTGCTGCCCCGCACCCGCCACCACGAAAGAGGCAGTCGTAGAAATATTGAAAGTGTCCTTACCATCTCCACCCGTGCCGCATACATCCATCGGTGAAAATTCTGAAAGATTAACCGTAACTGCTAAACCCAACATGGCATCACGGAAGCCTTCTAATTCTTCCGCAGTAACCATTTTCATCATGTAGGTAGTCAGAAACGCCGTGATTTGGCTATTGTTTACCTCTCCCCGACCAATCATTGAAAGGGCTTCTTGGGCTTCAGCTTTGCTGAGGATTTCACCTGAGATTCGTTTTTGTAAATATTGTTTCATTGAGTGTTTCTCTAAAAATAAGTATTCACTGCAAATTCAAATTGTTGCATAAAGATTTTTTTGAAAGCGGAGATATTATTTTGCTCGTAAAAAATCAACATTGCTTTCTTGTAATCAATGGAATCAACTGTTCGGAATGAAATGGGACAATGCTTCCCTTGTATTAAAATAGCATTACTCATAATACGAGCTGTCCGTTTATTGCCATCTTCAAAAGGTTGAATGTACGACAAAAGCATTAACGCCAAAAAGGCCTTTTCAAAAATAGAGGTTCTCTTGTTAATGACTTCACAGGTTTGTTCTAATGCTTCTCTGATTTGAAAATCATTGTCCAGTGGTACGTAATTTGTTCCTGAAATACCTACTCTTCGCATTCTTATATTTCTACTGACCCCTAATTCTTTGATTAACAAGCTATGAATCATCTCTATTTTCGCAATGGACATGGGCAGGATAAAATCTTGATTTTCAATGATAAAATCCAGTGTATCTTTATGATTCAAAAGCATCACGGCTTCATCTTTTGTTTTACCTTTTGCGGTTTGTTTTTCTTGAAGAAGTCGTTCTGTTTCTAATAATGAATATGTATTCCCCTCTATTTGCGATGATTTCCAACTTAAATCTATTGCTAACCTTTCCAGTTCTTTATCATAAGTTGTTTGAGATAACTCTTTGATATTTTGCAAATATTTACTGTTTAGCCAGTTTAATGTATTCAATTCTTCTTCTGTAAAAATCGAAAAGTCTTCTAAAAAACCTTTGACCAAATCAAAATCATAAGAAAGTTTAATCTTTCGTTCATCAATCTCTTGTTCAAAATAAGTGTCAATATCAATGGTATGAAGGATTTGATACGATTTGCTAAGTGCGTAAGTAGTTGATTTTCCTTTGCCAACGGAAACAATAAGCTGTTTCCTGACTAAGTGCTGTAAGACTCTTTTCAGTGTGGCAATACTTACTTCATTATCAAGATGTTGAAGAATATCTTTGGTGCTGATTATTTATGAGCTGTATTTTTAACTCTATTGAGCCGAATTAAATCCAAAATCAACTCTTCACCCAATTCTCCACCATTTTCACTCCGTATTGTGTCAGATATGCCTCTGGGTGAAATTGTACACCACGCACATCGTAACGAGTGTGGGCTTCTGCCATCACGAAGTTATTTTCATCAATTGCTGTGATTTTTAATTCTTCGGGCATCGTATCTGCTACGACAGTCCATGAATGATAACGGCAAACGTCAATTTCTTTGGGTACGTCTTGAAAAAGGATTTCTGCGGGGTCGGTAATGATACATTTAGTGGTTACTCCGTGCAGTACATCACCCATGTTGTGCAACTTCGCCCCGAAGGCTTCCC
>JALONS010000335.1 GCA_025454855.1 Arcicella sp. | reverse complement strand
GAATCCTTTTCTACAATTTGGTCGTACAATTTGATTGCTTGATTAAAATCTCCCTTTTTTTCATAAGCTACTGCCAAGTTTGCCCACGGAGCAATGTTTTCCTTCCAGCCTTGTTGTATCGCCAATGAAAATTCCTCAATAGCTCCATCCACATCTTCTTTTACCACGTAGGCTTCTGCTAAATTGAAATGCCCTCTATAATCATCATTATTATATTGAAGGCGATGTTTAAATAGACTGATGGTATCTTGCCAAATATCTACTTGTTTACGGGTAAGTACTATACACATCATTGAGAAAACCCCTATGAAACCCCAAGCAATGTATTTTTTAAATCCCTGATTTTCAGACAAATTATACAGAAACATACTCAACATAAAGAAAAATCCAATGTAAGGTAGATAAGTATAACGGTCTGCCATAATGGCTAACCCTACCTGCATAATTTGCAAAACGAGTATAACCGTAATCAGAAAAAAGCCTATGCCAAAAGCAATGGTTTTGTTTTTGCGAATATTGTAAACTCCCAAACTTACTACTCCAATCATAAAGAGTAATCCTAAAAAATACTCAATATGAATATTCTCGAAGGGGTCATACTTATAAAATGGAGAAAGATTAAAGGGAAAAAACAAATGAAAACAATACATCATAAAACCATAGCCCGCAAAGGTGAAGTTTTTAGCAATGGAAACCTTTTCGCTATCCACCGTTGCAAAGCCTGTTTGTCCTATGCCATGTAAAAAACCATAAAAATTTCCTCCATCTTGAATATTAACGGCAATTAAACCAAAAAGTAAGGATAAGGCTAAAAATGGCGTTTTCTCCAACAAAACGGCTTGGGTAATTTTACGCTCTCGCCAGTAATCTAATAACAAAAGAATAATGGGAAATACAACGGCTTGTCCCTTTGATAAACAAGAAGCTAAAAATAGCAAAAAGCTATAAATCAGATATTTACGATTTTTTTCAGAATCTAAATACTTTAAATAATGAATGCAACCAGCCAAGAAGAAGAAACTGTAAAGAACGTCTTTTCGCTCAGAAACCCATACAACCGATTCAACTCTCATGGGGTGAATAGCAAAAAATAAGGCAGTAAAAAATGCCACAAAAAGCGGCTTTCCAGTAGTAGGTAATGCTTCTTCATTTTTACTTTTCAACAATAAAAGCACAAACCAAAAAACCAATAACACATTTAGAAGATGAATAATAACATTAGTAACGATGAAAGGAGTTGCAGAATCCGCCCCGAAAATATCGGAATTAATCATCAACGAAGTAATCGTTAAGGGGGCATAATTTAGAGCAATGTGGCTATTCCAAGCCTCTCCCCAATTACCATTTGGTTTTTTTACAATCGGATTCGTGGTTACGTAAGTTTGGTCATCCCAATTCAAGAACTTATTATCGAAGCCGCCCGAGAAAGCAATCAATACTGATATTACCAATACCACAATGGCAATCCAAAATAGATTTTTGCTCATAATATTTTGATTATCAGTAGCTTGTACCTTTGGTATGGAAGCAGTAGGGGCGGTAATATTTTTATTTTTCTTCGACATAAAAGGGTGTTTTATGGGTTTTACAGAATGGAATATTTCAAAAACTATTCCAAAAATAAATCAACTTGCACAAGTTAGTGCTAAAAATACGTTATAATTTAGCGTTGGATAAAGATAACCAAAAGATGAATTCAAAAACCCTAAGAATATTTGTAGCCTTGTCGGTATTGCTTTTAGGTAGTGTTGTCATTGTACAATATTTCTGGTTTAGGCAGGCTTATAATTTGGAAGACCGAGATTTCGACCAACGAGTTACTACGGCTCTCAGAGTAGTGAGCAAACGCTTATTAGACTTCAACAAAAACCCTAATAATCAATTACTTAAACCCGTAGAAAGGATAACTTCTAATTATTACACGGTACAAGTGAATGATACTATTAATCATTTAATTTTAGAGGAGTTTCTGAAACAGGAATTTGCCCAAGCTGATATTCGGCTCAACTTTGAATACGGTACTTATGATTGTTTAAAAGACCGCATTCAGTATTCGTCTTTCGTTTGTTTTTCCGAAAATTGCGAACGTTCAGATTCGACGGCTAATTATCATTTCCCCGATTTGAATATTCATAATTATTATTTCGGTGTACATTTTCCAGATAAACGACTTTTCCTACTTGGTGATTTGAACAATTGGTTTGTTTCTTCGGCAATTTTGTTGGTAGTAATGGCATTTTTTGTGTACGCTCTGATGCTTATTTTCAAGCAAAAACGGCTTTCGGAGATACAAAATGACTTTATCAATAACATGACTCACGAGTTCAAAACGCCCATTTCCACAATTTCTATCTCGAGTGAAGTGTTGATGAAACCCGAAATTGTGAATACTCCCGAACGACTACTGAGTTATGCTGCCATTATCAGAAAAGAGGCGGCTCGGCTCAAAAAAAATGTTGATACCGTTTTACAAACCGCTAACATCGCCCAAAAAATTGACAAACTCAATTTTGAAGAAGTAGATGTGCATGAACTTTTAGAAGATTTGGCGATAAGTTGCGAACCCCTATTCAAGGAAAAAAATGGAGAGTTATTAATAAATCTGAACGCTACAAACGCAACCGTTAGAGCTGATAGACTGCACTTTACCAATATCATTCACAATCTTGTGGACAACGGTATGAAATACTGCGAACGGTCACCTGTGATAAATATTAGTACTAAAAATATATCTAACGAACTGGTTATCAGCATAAAAGATAATGGCATTGGAATAGCAGACCGTGACCAAAAGCAGGTTTTTAATAAATTCTTTCGGGTACATACGGGTGATGTTCACGACGTGAAAGGTTTTGGGTTGGGTTTATATTACGTAAAAGAAATGGTGGAAGGACACAAAGGTAAAATTGAATTAAAAAGTAAATTGGGGGAAGGAAGTGAATTTAAAATCATTGTACCATTGATGGTTTAAGCAAGCCGTAAAATCATAGATTCCAACGTAAGACCAGGTCCAAAAGCACAACTCAATATATTTTTACCATTATCTTTTTCAGTAGTATTTTTTAAGATTTCGTTTAAAACAAAAAGTACCGTACAAGACGACATATTACCGTAATTACTAAGAATTTGATACGCATATTGGTTATCGTCTTTGGTAATTCCCAAAGCTGATTCAATGGCTTCTAAAATAGCTTTACCCCCTGGGTGCATAGCATACAAAGAAAGGTCATTTTGAGCAATCCCTGTTTGAGCCAAAAGCCTATCAATCAAAGATTTAATCCCTGATTTTACTAATTTAGGAATATACGAAGTAAGCGTCATCTCAAAGCCAAAATCTGCTACTTGCCAAGCCATATCCTGTTTGCCTTCAAAGTATAAATCACAAAAAAAAGAACGTAATTCAAGGCTTTTTTCTGTTTTGTCGCTTTCTACCAATACCGCTGCCGCACCATCCGCAAAAAGGGCATTTGATAATAAAAAATCCTCCTCCAATTTCTTCTGAAAATGTAGGGTACAAAGCTCTACACATACCACTAACACTTTGGCTTGGGGATTGGCTTTACAAATAGTATCAGCCATTTTTAAGCCGTTGAAAGCTCCGTAACAACCCATAAAATTGATAGCAGTGCGTTGGATAGTGGTATCTAAACCCAAACTGGCAATAATTTCAATGTCTAAACCTGGTGCGTACATTCCTGTACAACTAACCGTAATAAGATGAGTAATACCCTTTTTATGGATAGGCTGATGTAAATTTTCAATAGCCTTCAAACAGAGAGGCAAAGCATAGTTACGATATGCTTCCATTCGCCGAGAAATACTTGGAAATGGTTCTAAATCAAGCGATTGAGGAAAGAACTGATAGTCAGAGTATGTTTTGCCATAATCACTCAAAACGGAATGTCGCTGATTGATTTTAGTAGTTTTATACAGTGCTTTGAGTCTTCGTTGGTCATAATCATTCATCTGCAAAGCAGTAGCCATAAATTCCGCAATTTGCATCTGTGGGAAACAATTCTCAGGCACTGCCGTACCAATAGCCGTAATAAAACTCATATTGTATTTTCTAATTTAGCAACAAGCCAATATTTATAGGATTTCGGAGTTGCACTTTTTACAGAACTGAGCAAAAAGAGAAACGATTGATTTTTATAAATCTATACTGATTTTAAAAAGAGATTACGTATTTGGTATAAACGGTCGTCGTCGTTTTGAACGACGACGGCCGTAAAACACGCATTACATTTTTAATATTGGTATTAACCGCCCACCTTTTTCGCAAATCGCTTTTCGCTTATTATAACATACGAAGTAAAGGCATGAATAGTTGTGCAAAGGTCGGCTGAATTACTTTTTCAAGAATTCCGTTACTTTATCAACCAATCGTCCGTGTGTAGCCTCCAAAGTAATAACGCTGGAGGAGTTTATCATATTTTCCCGTAAAAATGAAAACATTAACCCGATGTTGTTGAAGCAATTTTGCGATATTTTTCATATCGAATCGTAAGCGATGAAATCCAATCCAAGCACGATAAAGTTGTTTTTGCTTTTCAGGAGTATCAATCATCATTTTTGCAAATTTCCAAACACTTTGATGTACAACACCTACCCGAACGAGTAATTCAGCGGGTTTGTGAAGGTAATAATTATGCCGTAAGACTGATTTAAAGAGTTTACGAGTAATACCAAAACGAGTTGCCAGAGTATATATAGGTGATTTAAAGAGTTTACGAGTAATACCAAAACGAGTTGCCAGAGTATATATAGGAACTTCAGTGATACCATCGGGGGCTAAAAGTAGGAGTTGTTCTATACTATCCGCAAAACTTTCAACGGTGGCTAAAGCAAATCTCCCACCCATGCTAAAAGCAATGACCGAAAAACGGTTGATTTGATTTTCCCGTAAAAAATCCTGCAAAAAATTACGCCATAAATCTTTGGAAATGATTAAATTGTCAGCGTGGAGCTTTCTACTTTTTCCATGAAAAGGAAGGCTAAACAGATACGTGGTATATTCGTCTTCAAAGGTGGTGGCAAAGTGATGAAAACAAGAAAAATCCTGCCCCATTCCATGAAAAGCG
>JALONS010000334.1 GCA_025454855.1 Arcicella sp. | reverse complement strand
GCCAATGAAGAAGGTTATATTTGTGTAAAACTACCAATGGCTCCGGGTAGTTTGCCAACTCTCTGGAATGATGATAAACGCTTTAGAGAATCCTATCTAAGTACGTTTGAAGGATATTACCTCACGGGCGATGGCGGATATATAGATGAAGAAGGCTATGTATATATAATGGGACGAGTGGATGATGTTATCAACGTGGCTGGGCATCGGCTTTCAACGGGAGCGATGGAAGAAATCATCGCTTCGCATCCTGCTGTTGCAGAGTGTGCCGTGGTGGGTATTACTGATGAACTACGAGGACAAAGACCCGTGGGGTTTGTGGTATTAAAGGATGGTCAGGGAATTGATGAAAAAACGCTCGAAAATGAGAGTATAAGCCTAATACGTGATAAAATTGGGGCAGTAGCATTTTATAGGAATACCGTTTTAGTGAAAAGATTACCCAAAACTCGTTCGGGTAAAATACTGAGAAAAGTAATGCGGCAATTGGCTGATAATGAACATTTTACTGTACCCTCAACAATTGACGACCCTATGATTTTAGATGAAATTAAGCAAAAATTAATAGATAGAAAGATAGGAAATGTATCGGTATAAAGCGATAGTATTTTAGCAAGATAATCTATATTAATTTAGCGTAATACTTTCAAACAAGGATAGATTCTGTAATTTTGAATTGTAATTTTGAGATATGTTTTGAAGGAGAATAAATTGTATTTTTCTTATTGTATTAGATATTAGTTTATAGGTATCATATTTTCAGAAAACCATAATCGGCACTCTTCTAAACTTGATTGTCCAGAAGCAATTTTTATTATAAAATCGGTTAGCATAGGGTTCGTAATGTTGAACGCAATGTCATACTTATTTAGATTTAAGAAGATTAATGAAGCTGCTAAGCCCGTTCGTTTATTTCCATCTGTAAAAATATGATTACAGATGATGTTGTAACAATAAATGGCAGCTTTATCGGAAATAGTAGGGTAGAGTGGTTCTCCAAACATTTCAGCTTGGACAGCTTCGATGAGATAATCAAGATTTTCCTCGTGTAGAAAATTATGAGGAGGCATAAAATTTCAACCATGAATATCAATTGTAGCTTGATTTAATCTGATAATTTGTTGTTTGCTTAAATATTGTATCATGCTAAGGCTCTAAAAGTATCTCCGAAACGTTTGAAATTTTTGTCAATAAGCATTTCAAATTCTTTATCGGAAGTTTGATTTTCGTCTTCTCTATTCTGAATTTTATTCAGATTTTTCAGAAAAGAGTTAAGAAATTCTAATTCTTTATCAGAGAAATGGTTTTGGTCGATAATAAAAATTGAGATAAGAGCCTTTTCAAGAATTAATGATTCTTCATTAATCGATTCAAGAAGAGCTTCTTTAACCATACTTTTATCTACTGTAGCTGTCATATTATTTATTATTTTTAATACAAAACGTTTTACTACATTTATTTCGTTCAATTTAGAAAATTAATGTGAAATAACAAATTACCATTAGAATTCCGATTTACTTTGCCTTTGGGTAAAAAACTGATAATCAAAACCAATAGTACCATAAAATGAATTTACAAATCACCTCTTTCGAGGATTACCAACAAAAATACAACGACTCTGTAAATGACCCAGAGAGCTTCTGGGCTGAAATTGCTCAAAATTTTCAATGGCGTAAACCATGGAAAAAAACTTTAGAGTGGGATTTTTCCAAAGCTCATACCAAGTGGTTTGTGGGTGGTAAAATGAACATTACCGAAAACGCTCTCGACCGTCATTTGGCTACTCGTGGCGACCAACCTGCTATTATTTGGGAATCCAACGACCCAGAGGAGGAGTCAATCACTTTGACATACAAGATGTTACATCAAAAGGTATGTCAATTTGCGAATGTTTTGAAAAAACATGGAGCTAAAAAAGGCGATAGAATTTGTATCTATATGCCCATGATTCCCGAGTTGGCAATTGCTGTTTTGGCTTGTGCCAGAATTGGAGCAATTCACTCGGTAGTATTTGGTGGTTTTTCGGCTCAATCCATCGCTGACCGCATCAATGATGCTCAATGTAATATCGTCATAACGTCTGACGGGTCTTTCAGAGGTAACAAAGAAATCGGGCTGAAAGCTACGGTGGATGATGCTTTGGTTCAGTGTCCATCGGTACAAAAAGTAATCGTTTCAACTCGTACCCGCACGCCTGTATCCATGCTCAAAGGGCGTGATGTATGGTGGGAAAATGAAGTAAAAACCGTATCATCTGACTGCCCAGCCGAAGAAATGGATGCCGAAGATATGCTCTTCATTCTCTATACATCAGGCTCAACGGGTAAGCCAAAAGGCGTGGTACATACTTGCGGTGGATACATGGTATATGCTACTTATACATTTGCGAATGTATTCCAGTATCAACCTAATCAAGTACATTTTTGTACGGCTGATATTGGTTGGATTACAGGACATTCATACATCGTTTATGGTCCATTATGTTATGGTGCAACCAGTTTGATGTTTGAAGGAGTGCCAACTTATCCAGATGCAGGTCGTTTCTGGGACGTGGTGGATAAACACAAAGTTGATATTCTTTATACCGCTCCAACGGCAATCCGTTCTTTGATGGGTTTTGGGGATAAATTCCTTGAAAATAAAGACCTTAGCTCTTTGAAAACGCTGGGCTCGGTAGGTGAACCCATCAACGAAGAAGCATGGAATTGGTATAACGACAACATCGGAAAAGGAAAATGTCCGATTGTAGATACTTGGTGGCAAACCGAAACGGGTGGTATTATGATTTCACCCATTGCAGGAATTACAAAAACAAAACCCGCTTATGCCACTTTGCCTTTACCTGGTGTGCAACCCATTTTGGTAGATGAAAATGGCAATGAAATTGAAGGCAACGGAGTTTCTGGGAATTTATGTATTAAATTTCCGTGGCCTGGCATTATTCGTACTACTTACGGCGACCATGAGCGTTGTATTCAGACGTATTTCTCAACGTACAAGAATCTTTATTTTACAGGAGATGGATGTTTGCGTGATGAAGACGGTTATTACAGAATCACAGGTCGGGTTGATGATGTAATCAATGTGTCTGGACACCGTATCGGTACTGCCGAAGTTGAAAATGCCATCAATATGCACTTAGGAGTGGTAGAATCTGCCGTGGTTGGTTATCCGCACGACATCAAAGGACAAGGCATTTATGCTTATGTAATTTGCGAAAAACATTTAGGTGATTTAGACCTAACTCGCAAGGATATTTTAGCAACCGTTACCCGTGTCATTGGACCAATCGCCAAACCCGATAAAATTCAGTTTGTGAGTGGTTTACCCAAAACACGTTCGGGTAAAATCATGCGTAGAATTTTAAGAAAGGTAGCCGAAGGAGAAACGGGAAATTTAGGCGATACCTCAACGCTACTCGACCCATCAGTAGTTGATGAAATCAAGGCTGGGGCTTTGTAGGGGCTATATATTTTAAAATAAAACCCTCTCAAATTTGATTTGAGAGGGTTTTATTTTAAACGTTCCCTAACGGTTTATTGTCTCTGCTTTGTGCTAATAATGATTTTATGACGTTTAGAGTACTTGGATGTTTAAATGTATCTTTTAGCACTTCGATAAACTTTGTTTCATCTTCGACAATAAGTTCTTTTTCTTGAAAAAATATACTGCATGGATACATATCTAATCCCTTTTGTCGTACCCAAAATAAAGTAAAAGTGTACCCGTCCAACAAAGGTGCAATAATGTTAAAATAATGATCTATTGCACTATTAAAAGTACTTGTTATTACACTTGCTTCTAAAATATTTTTAGTAGATTTCATTAAGAACTCGGCTTGTTCTAATAAAATTTTTTTAATGCTTATTGTCTCTATTTCTAAATCAAGTTCTGGCCAAAGGTTTTCTGTCATTGTCATTTTAAATCAAGATTTAAGGTGAATTTTAATGGTAAATGGTCGGAATAAATTTCATTGGGCGTTCCTCCTTTTTTCAAAAGAGTTTTTACTCCATCTGAGTCCAGTAATTTTAAACTGTCTTTTTCAAAATTATCAATTAAAGATGGTCTAAGCAATACTTGGTCAAAAACATTCCAATGATAATTTACCAATTCTGAGTTTTTATAAAAATAACTTCCTGCTACATTATTTCCAATATCTCCGTGCAAACTCCACATGGGATTATAAAAATAATCATATTCTTTTGCTGATACGATTCTGGACTTATTTTTAACAATTTCGCTATCCATGATAGCATGAAAACTTTCTGCATCTATCATTGCCGAGTCTGACGGATTCATATTAAAATCACCAACTACAACTGTATTAGCTAAAGATTGTTCTTTTTCTATCTCCTTAATTCTTCTTGCCATTCTGCCAGCGTAAGAACTTACACTTTCAGATTGATTATTTCTTTTGTCTGGCAAATGAACTCCGAATACTAAGATTTCTTCAATAATTGGTAGTTTTATCTTAAAACAAGTAAAACGATTTTCTGATTCATCTGCTACTGGAATAATGAATTTGTTACTAAATTTTGTAAACACTTTGATTCTATTATTTTGGAATATTGGATTGGGTAGGTGATAATCTACACTTTCA